>PLZC01000354.1 GCA_003151985.1 Acidobacteriaceae bacterium | reverse complement strand
ACAAGGGCGAGGAGAACGACTGGTTTTCCTCCCCATTCATCTGCTTCTTTGCGTTTCTCTTTGTCGCCGGCATTGCCGGTCTCATTTTCTGGGAGTGGAACCACAAGCAACCGCTCATCAACCTCAAGCTCTTCCGCTTCAAAAACTTCGCCATCTGCTGCTTCCTCATGGCCCTGGTCGGCGGAGTGCTGAACGCCAACACCGTCCTGCAGCCCCAGTTCATGCAGCAACTGCTCGGCTATACGGCCACCACGGCCGGCATGGCGCTCACCGCCGGCGGCGTAACGCTCATGATTGTCATGCCCATCGCCGGCTATGCCACCGGCAAGGTCTCCGCCCGCACGCTGGCGCTGCTGGGCTTCACCCTGTTCGTCCTCACCTTCCGCTACGCAGCCTATGCCACCACGCTGACGATGACCTTCTCCGCGGCCTCGTGGCTGCGCGTCGTCCAGATGCTGCCGCTCCCTTTCTGCTTCATCTCCATCACCACGGCGGCCTACGTGGGCATGCCCAGGGAGGAAAGCAACCAGGTCGCCGGCCTCATCAACTTTGTCCGCAACATCGGCGGCAGCATTCTCATCGCCGTCACCAATGCGCAAGTCACGAGCCGTGCATCGTGGCACCAATCGCATTTGCAGAACGCCATGCAGTCGGGTTCCTACGGATTTGACCAGCACAGGCAGGCGCTCACCGGCTTCTTCGGCGGCAGCTTCGGTGGGCCCAACGGCAGCGGACTCGCCCTCGCCTCCATTTACAACCAGCTCAACCAGCAGGCGCAGATGCAGGGCTACCAGGACGTCTACATGGAACTCTCATGGATGTCGGTGGGGCTGGTAATTCTGGCCTTCATGCTGAGCAAGAACAAGCCGGGCGCGGGACAGGGCGTTGCGGTGCACTAACGAACCACCAACTTCGCTGACCCGCGCTTGGATGAAACTCGGGGTCGCCCGATGCTTTCGCCAACTTGCTAACTCGCCAACCCCGCGCAGCGGGGGCTAACTCGCCGCATTTGATTGAAAATCCTTCGCTGTCCTCTTCTTTTGGATTGTTCCACTTGCCGAACAATCAGAATCAGTACTCCCGCCGCTCACTCAATCCGAAGCTGCCTTCAAAATGCACGAACTCCTTCTTTTGCCCCGGCACAAGATAGACGCTGAGAACATCGAAGCGCACCGGCGGAGCAGCCTCCTGCGGCAATTGGCGCACGTACTGGCGCGCCAGCCGGCGAAGGGTGTTGCGCTTATGCGAGTCCACAGCAACCTCGGCGGGCGTAAGGTCGCGAGCCGTCCGCGTCTTTACTTCCACAAAGCAAAGCATCGGTCCCTGCCAGGCGATCAGGTCGATGTCCCCCGGCACGCCGCCGGAAGACCAGCGCCGCGCCACCACGATGTAGCTTTTGCGGCGCAAGTAAAAATAGGCTGCATTCTCGCCTTCGATTCCGACGGCCAGGTGCGGAGGTAAACCCTCAGCCCCACCCCTGCGGCGCGCTATCCAACCCAGGCCGGCGAGCGCACCTTCCAAACAGTCGATCCGTATCCGCGCCAGCCATCCCATTGCACACCATTCTCGCCTTCATGGGAGAAAGCTGCAAATCGAGAGACGAGCCTGCGGCCTTCCCGCCGATTTTGCCAAAATGGGAAGCGTGATTCACATTGGGGAAACTCGCGCGCTAAGCCTTGGGAAACAAGTGAATCCGCCCAATCGCCGACTTCAAAATCGGCGAAACTGGAAAGTTGCAGGAAGGAATACGGCTATGTCCCATGGTATCTTCGCAGGTTTGTTCTCATCGCGCGGTGCTCAACCGCTGCCCCTCCCCTTAGCCGCACATGCCAATCCGCAACCGGAATCCGAAACCGCTCCGGATCGCAATTTTCAACATGCGCTCGATGCGCTTCCATGTAACGTGATGTTCTGCGACAAAGAATTGGTTCTGCGCTACTTGAACCGGTCATCGCGGAAGACGCTGCTCAGCCTGCAACAGTATCTGCCGGTGCCGGTGGATCAAATCGTGGGCAAGTCCATCCACATCTTCCACAAATCGCCGCCGCGAATCGACATCATCATGGGCGCCAAGCACCCCAAGGGAAAGCACGAGTTGCCGCACAAGGCGACCATCCCGCTCGGGCCCGTCAAGCTCGACCTTGAAGTCGTACCGATGACCGGCGAACGCGGCGCATTTGTCGGCGCGGTTGTGGTTTGGGGAGTCAGCACGCAGGAGAAGATCGAGGCCCTCAAGCGTGCGCAACAGGTGCAGCGCAATGACATCGAGCACCTGAACGGCAACCTGCAAATGGTGGCCACCGCTACCCACGAGATCGAGTCCAGCATTGCCGAGATCGCAAAGAATGCCATGGAGATGGCATTGGCAGCGGAGAAGTCAAAGGCCGCAAGCGCGGAGAGCAAGACCTCCATTCAAAGCTTGCGGGCGTCCTCGAGCGGCGTGGCCAAGGTGGCGGAACTGATTGCCTCCATCGCCACCCAGACCAGTGTGCTGGCGCTGAATGCGAACATCGAGGCAGCCAGGGCCGGCGTGCACGGCAAGGGATTTGCTGTGGTGGCGAGCGAGGTGAGAAAACTGGCCGAGCAAACCGCCGCTGCCACGGGCGAGATTCAAGCCAAGGTGACGGTGATCGGGCAGGATATTGCTCGCGCCATGGAGGCAATCGACAGCATCGCCGGCCAAACGGAAGACTTGTCCGGGTTGTCGCACCAGATGGCCGCAGCAGCAGAGGAGCAGCACCTTGCCACGCAGGAGATGGCGCACAATCTTGAGCGTGCTGCGCACCGCACGTCGGAGATCGCCAACATGCGCATCGACGACGTAAAGCTCTAGCCCGCGGCCAGTATCAACCTGGCCAAGGAATCTCGGACTAAGTCGCTGTTTTGAAGGGTACGGGCTTTACAGGCTGCGNNGGGCTTTAGCCCCTGAGGGACGGTCTTCAGTCAAGTTCTAAATGTTCTGTAGAATCCCATTCCTCAGGGTAGTTGGTTCTTGTTGTTGTTGGTTGAGAGGGGCCAGCTTGCGGAGGGCGTAGCCCGGAGCAAGCTGGCCCCTCTCAGGCGGCCTCGGCTATGGCCTCGATTGCCGCTCCTGCTTCCTCCTCCATGCTCAGGTAAATCCTTCCCATCCACTCCTGATTGGTCTCCATCAGCAGCGCCGCAATCAGCCGCAACAGCGACTGCTCATGCGGAAAGACCCGGATCACTCGCGTCCGGCGCTTCAGTTCCTGGTTCTGCCGCTCTAGCATATTCGTCGTCCGCATCCGCTTGCGATGCGCCTCGGGAAGCGCATAAACGCCCA
>PLZC01000347.1 GCA_003151985.1 Acidobacteriaceae bacterium | reverse complement strand
GCACTGTAAGGAACACTTGGTAGATTTCTGAGTGCGGTGTCTGGGGTGAATCCGTGCAAGGGAATCGTCCAAGCGTACAGGTCTTACTTCTGGCTCTGTTGAGTTTATCCAAAATCCTCGCTCTCTCGATTCCTCTTCTGCTCACTGCCTGCGGCGGCGCTGGGGGCGGAAGCTAAATGCCGGCGAGGCCCATGATCACATCTGTTACGGTGGTCTGTTCTCCAGGTTCGATCAATACGAATCAAACGTCGACGTGCACACCGACGGTGAGCGGGACTGGAAATTACAGTTCAACGGGCAAATGGTCCGTCAGTCCCACGAGCATAGGCACGGTCAGCGGTGCTGGCGTTCTTACTTCGGCAGGTACGGGGACGGCGACCGTCACCGCAACATCTACGCAGGATTCGATCCGGCAATGCAACGGTTAAAGTGGCCACGCCTCCTACAATCACTTCGGATTCGGTGGTCTGCTCCCCGGCAGTCCGGGGACGATGTCTTCGTGCATTTTTCGGCGATCCAGTCAAATGGATTTCGCAGCCTGCAGGAAGGCCAGGCCGTAGTACCACCTGGTGCTGAGACCGGGTTTGCCGCGAGCCGCTCGCGGCCTTATCCTTAAGCGCTTTTGCACGCGGCAATATTGAGCAGGTTGAGATGGAGGGTGTGGATGGGGCGGCAGTTATGACTCGATTCCATTGGAAGTACTCGCATCCGGCCTCGGTGCAGACTTTGAAGGAACGCGACTCGCTGTTGCCGTGACCACCGTCACAGACAACTATCTGCCTCATAGGCACTATTGACAACGTACGCAGCAAGATGCGCACGCACGTTGGGTCCGGACCCAGTCCAGATTCCGCTGGAACTCACGTGCACGACTGTCCCTTCTTGATTCTGGCTGCTCAATGCCAAATTAATCGTTCGAGGCCAGATGTATGGCGATCGCAGATGGTGTACTGACGTGTGTCACTGCCGGCAGGCCGTCAGGTTTACTGCGGGCGAACAGATCTTCCTCCGGATAAGGAATTCCGGCACGACCTCAAGCGCTGAAAACGGTGCAAAGCAACGTGCACGGATGATCGACCGAAGATGCCGGCCGCGACAAGCTTGGTCTGCGCGGCTGGCGGGACATGGACCAGCTTCAAATTCGAACCGACACAATCTAAGCCGGCGTTGTTTGCGCCCTGATTCACGGCTCGGATGAATACAGGCCGTCACAACGCTTCAAGTAGGGTTTCGATTGACATTGAACATCCAATGGCCGCGACGATTGCAAACCTGTTCTAAGGCCGATGCCCCAACAGGTCACCAGTCTCATTACTCCATCGGGGATGCAGCACCGTCTTCTTGGATATGGGAAGTCAACAGAGAGAGTCGCGAAAGATTCCAGGCTCACGAGAGCCTTGGGGAGGACAGGTATGCCAGCAGATTCACTGAATCGACTTTCCGTTCCAGGCCTTCACAATCCCGGATTCAGCGCCAGGACCATGGTGGGGGTATTCGCGTTGCTCGCGTTCCTGATCTCGTTCGCCTCGGCGCAGCGGATTACTGGAGACTTCATTGCTGGGAAGCGAATTCCAGAGGTGGCTGGTTATGAGGAGTTTTCACCAGCGAGCTTCAAAAATAGCCGCGCCTCAGCCGACGTTAACGGTGATGGAAAGGCCGACCTTGTCATCTCCGATGTCATTTTGGACCCGGTCACAAGCCAGCCGATCTTTGGCATTCACACCCTGCTGAACAAGGGAGATGGAACTTTCCGCACCATCACTGCCCGCTCCTCCGATAGTCAGGCGGCATTGATGTTGGCCGATCTGGACGGGGATGGCAAAGTCGACTTGGTGTGCGCAAAGTGGTCGAACAGTTATTTGTATCCCGCCGCACCCGTCGCCGAGGTTTCATTTGGGAACGGAGACGGAACCTTTTCCGGAACTATAAGCTACAACCTTGGCGAGAACACCACCAAGTTGGATGTTGGCGACGTAAATGGCGATGGAATGCCTGACCTGGTATTCGACACAAGTCAGGACATTCTGGTTTTCCTGAATCGAGGCAATCGCACGTTCAGTGGCCCGCTTCGATTTGACCCCACTGTGCCGCTCGCTGCGTTCATCGTGGCCGACGTTAACGGCGATGGAAAGAGTGACCTCATCTTTTCGGACGGAAGTGTGGTTTTCAATTTCGCCGACGGAGGGCGAGTAGGAGTAGCTCTGGGCACGTCCACGGGGCTGTTCACCACTCCGGTGTTCTATAAGACCGCCCTTTTCCCGGACAAGCCCCAAGTGGCCGATCTGAACGGGGATGGGCTGATGGACCTGGTGGTGCCATCGAACCACGGTATCGACCTGCTGCTGGGAGATGGAAATGGGTCCTTCCACCGCGGCTCGTGGCCTGCCTCATCAGGTGGAACCTCGGCCATGCTCGCGGATCTCAACCGGGACGGAAAGCTCGACCTAATTCTTGTGAACGATGGTAGTGGTCCTGCTGAGGGCTCGATTCCGTATTTGAGAGTATACACGGGCCACGGAGACGGCACATTTGCAGCGCCGCGGTTGTACGACTCGCCCAACGGCCGGAATGTCTTGGGTGTCGCCGATGTCAATGGAGACGGCGCGCCGGATTTGGTGATGTCGGACCTCACGGTGCTGCTCGGTGACGGGTTTGGATCGTTGCGCAGCTCGCCCATCACCCGCTCGCCGAATGCAAGCAGCGTTGTTACCGGAGACTTCAATCGCGACGGCAAACCGGATCTTGCTGTGGCAAGTGTGGCCACCTGCAATCCGGGCGTGCAGTGCCCGATCATCATCACCATGCTGCTCGGGAGTGGAAGCGACTGGTTTCAGGCGCCGAAGACTTATCAGACCGGTCTGGTGCAATGGGGTAGCGCCAATCTCGGCATGGCGGCCGGAGACCTGAACGCAGATGGCTATCTTGACCTGGTGATCAAGAGTCCACTTGACCCTTCTGTGAGTGTGTTGTTTGGAGATGGGCAGGGCAGTCTAAGCTCGCCTCGAATGGCGGATGCACCGATCGGCAACGACACCTATCCGGGCAGTTACGACGTTTTCGTTGCCGATGTAAATCAGGATGGCAAGCCCGACATCGTGGTGGATAGTGGCGTTCTATTGGGACAAGGAGACGGCACATTCCAATCGCTGATTCCCTTTCCCGGCTTTCCCAGTCCCGGCCCGCAAAGATTGGCGATAGCAGACTTCAATGGTGACGGAAAACTGGATGTCGCCGTGAGCCTTGCGTCCCAAACGAATTCGGGCATGGCGATCTTGATGGGCGATGGCAGAGGGAAATTCACCATCAGCTCACAATGGGCACCCCAGGGCTCCGCATACGGCCTCATCGCAGCCCGAATGAACGCAGATTCACTACCCGACCTGGTTGTAGCGAACGGGGGTATTTCCGTGCTGTTGAACAGAGGAGACGGCACCTTCCCCACCGATTCAACTCGTTACATCGTCGGGTCCAGCGAGACCCTGGCTGTGGGTGATTTCAACGGAGACGGGATCAACGACGTGGCTACCTTCGGGCTGAACCAGATGATACTGCTGACCGGCAAAGGTGATGGGACATTGAATCAGATCATTGCTCCGGTTGACGCAACCAGGGGAGCGATTGCAACAGTCGACCTGGATAACGACGGCGCCCTCGATGTCCTTGTTGCCACCTCTGTGGGAGTATCGCGATTCATGAATGCCGGCCCTGCCTCGGTCACGCCATCCAGTCTTCTGTGGCATGGGGTGGCGCTCGGCAACACCGGCGCCGTGAAGACGATCACGGTCCACAACTACAGCAAGCGAATCTTGGTCCTGCGCGAGTTGATGCTTGGCTTAAATCCTCATGATTTTTCGATCTGGAGTATGACGTGCGGCGGACAATTGCATCCGGGAGCCAGTTGCGCGATCAATCTTGTCTTCGCACCGCAAGCGAGCGGTACGCGCAGCACCGTGCTCCAGATTTCAGACAACTACGGGAACCTGCAGGAGGTGCCGCTGACTGGGACGGGAACGCTCTGATCACGCCTGCAAGGCCACCTTCGGCTCCGCAGCCCTGGGCAAAGGCTGGCATCCTATCCCAGCGTCATAACTACGGGAAAATCAACTTCACCCCTCATTTTTTGGATGGGCTGACATTAACCGTGCAGTGAAGCTGATTATGAGTAAAGAGCTGTTTGTTCGTTCACTGTAACAACCTCACAGATCCGGTTGTTCGAGGAAATCGCCATGAAGACATTGTTTTCGGCCCACTCCAATCCACTGACCACACGTACCCTTTCCGAGTCGATTCTTCTCACATCGTTAGCGGCGGCCTTGAT
>PLZC01000290.1 GCA_003151985.1 Acidobacteriaceae bacterium | reverse complement strand
TGGTGGAGCGAACGGAGACCTTGGAAGTGGAACTGGCGGCAACGCTTCTCTACTGGGGCAGCAACCATCCATACCGGCAGGTGCGCGACATCGTCGCCGACCTCCCCGCCTCCCTTATCGCCGAGATCATTGACCTCGGTTTACGCCATCGCGGCCGCCACGACGAAGCCCTCCGCGCCTTTCACGCCGGCGCCGCGCTCCGTTTCGACATTCTTATGGACATCGGCGNNTCCGCGACATGCATCGCCATCGCCGGGTCACGCAAATCAAGCAGGGCTTCACGGCCCTGCACGGCTACGAAACCCCAGCCTCCGGCGATTTGGAAGACGGTGTCGACATCCTCGCCGAATCCGGCGTGCTGGGCGAATTCCAATCTGCCATTCAGGCGGCCCACGCAGCCAGCGCCCAAATTGCCGCCGGAACTGCCCCCGAAGCCGCGCAATCAGCGCTCTATGCCCTCCCTATGGCCACCCGCATCCGCTGTCTTTTCAAAATGGATTTCGCCGAAGCCCAATACATCTCCGAACTCCGTTCAGGTCCCGCCGGCCATTTCAGCTATCGCCGCGTCGCCTGGGAGATGTTCAAAGCGGTTGAGCGCCAGCATCCCACCCTGGCCCGCCACATCCGCGTCACGGACTTCACCAAACCCATCGATTTGCTGCAAAGGTAAAGGTCCACCGTCTATGAACCGCCGCGGGCCATCCACAAACGCGGGGTTTCCCAGCTCTCAACCTAAGCTAACGCCCCGGTTTAGCAATAAATGCTGGGTGCCCCAGGTCTCGATCGTGAGACCTGGGAAACCGCCAATTTACGACGAAGGCATCATTTCTTTGGGGCCGGAACTCAATGAAGGGGTAGGAGCAAGAGCCGCGGATAAAGCCTGGCCGACAATGGAGTGGGTGAAATGGAAACCAGCCGCCTGCAGCTTGGCCGGAACCACGCGCGTGCTGGCCAACAGGGCTTCATCCGCCATTTGGCCCAGAGCCAGCCGGAGTGCAAACTCGGGCGCGCGGAGAAAAGCCGGCCGGTGCAGAATGCCGGCCAGCGTACAGGTAAACTCAGAATTTGTAACAGCTTGCGGGGCCGTGAAGTTCACAGGTCCGGTAAGCGCCGGAGTGCGTAAAACAAAGAAAATAGCGGCGATGGCGTCCGCCAGCGAAATCCAGCTCATCCACTGCCTGCCTGAGCCAAGCGGCCCCCCAACTCCGAGACGGAAAAGTGGAACCATATGCGCCAATGCGCCCGGGGCAGATCCGTCAATGGGGCCAATGACGACGCCAAACCTAAGATGGACAACGCGAATGCCGGCCTGGGAGGCAGGTTGGGCAGCTTCCTCCCATTGCTGGCAAACGTCAGCCAGAAAGCCCGAACCTGGGGCGGCAGTCTCGTTCAGCAGCTCATTGCCCCGATTGCCGTAGATACCGACAGCAGAGGCAACCAGCAGAGTGTGGGGCGGTTGCTTGAGTCCGGCGAGGGTGTTTACCAGTGCCCGAGTGGACTCAACCCGGCTTTGCGTCATCTCACGCTTGTAGGCTTTGGTCCAGCGATGGGTGGCGATGTTCGAGCCGGAGAGATGGATGGCAGCGGAAAGAGCCCCAAAGGCCTCCGTTCCGGACGGAGAAATGGCCGGGTTGGCGGAAGGATCCCATTGAATCTGGCTTGGCGAGGCCGGAACGTGGCGGACCAATTGCATAGCCGGCAGATTACGGGTGGACAAAGCCCTGCGCAAGGCGGACCCGAGCATACCGGAGGCGCCTGAAAGGAGCAATTTCGCTGACGAAGGGCTCATATTGGCAGGGTGGGACAAGAGCTTAGACCATTTCTCATGTTGGTGTAGAGCGGCTTTGAAAGGGCACGGCTTCAGCCGTACCGCAAGATCCGGAAAATAAGCTTAGGGCTTTAGCCCCGGAGGGAATATTGCACTCTACACAATCAAGAGGGATGCTCTAGCCTCCAGAAACACCTGAACGTAGGATGCCGGCTAGCGTTTCGGCAGCATCATAATGATTGTTTGTACTGTAAAATATTTTCCTTGGGACATTCCAAATATTGCCCGAGGAGGGCTTATGAGCGAGTTGTCCATTGTTCGATCTGAAGCGGTGCAGAAGAACCAGGTCGATCCAGCGACCGCTGAGCGATTTATCGCCGAGAAGCATATTGGGGAAAGAATCAAGCGGCTGCGGCTCAAGAAATCCATGGGCCTGGTGGAACTGGGCAAGCACACAGGGCTCTCCGCCAGCTTTCTATCCCAGCTTGAGACGGGCCGAGTGGTTCCCACTCTGCGCAACCTGGCGCGAATTGCAATGGTTTTCTCAAAGGATCTCTCCTATTTCTTCGATACGGAGCCCCGCTCAATGTTCCGGGTTCACCGCCGCAAGGAGCGGGTCCGCCTGCCGCAAACCGGGGTCGAGCCACCCACCTACTTTTTCGAGAGCCTGGGCTACATGGTTCCCGACCGGCATATGGACCCATATTTCGCAGAGTTTGTACCCTTGGCTAAAGAGTTGCAGCCCAAGGCCCATGTGCATCCCGGTTTCGAGTTTCTTTACGTTCTCGACGGCGAGCTCGACCTCCAGCACGGCGAGCAGAAGTGCTCACTGGGAGCGGGTGACGCCGTTTATTTCGATGCCAGCACGGCCCACTCCTACCGGTGCATCGGCAACAAGCCTGCCGGGGCTCTGATTGTGACCATGCACCAGCCGCTGCCGGCGATGCAGCTTCCGCTGCGTCCATTGACTTCGACGGTTGTGTCCCAGGCCGTGGCAAGCGAGCCGGGGCACGCCGGAGATGAAGGCATAAGATAGTCCTCCAGGCCCAACTTTGACGTTGAGGCTTCGCAGGCTGCGGAAAAAGCCCCTGTTTTGAAAGGGCGTGGCTCTACAGGCTGCTCAAGTACCCGACGCGTTGAAGGGTACGGGTCTCACCTGTGCATTGGTAGCTCAATATCATCGAGGGCTTTAGCGTCGGGAGGTCCCACTCGAGAACCGGGGTGGACTGCATTCTGGACGAGCTGACCCTCGGAAGCGCGGGCGCCAAAAGGCCCACGCCCGTTTTGGCTCAATGTCCCGATTCAGCACCTTCCAGCCATTCGATTCCTGCGCTTTCTAAGGTTTCCCTTGAAGCCGCTACTTCTCCATGCCGAGATGGTTGTTGAGAGGCTGCGCCGCAACCTCGTCAACGTGACTGACTCTGCGCGGATTTGCCCGTTCAGGCAGCTACAGTCCAAAGAGAGCCGTGTCGATGCGGAGGGGCCATGCCGGAGCAATTGGAAGCGCGCAAGGACAAGATGACCAAAATGCCATGGGCCCATCTGCGCCTGCCTCCATTTCCTCAGGTAGCGGTCAGGGTCCTGCAGTTGGCCAACAACGAAAATGTGCAATTGCATCAACTCAGCGACCTGGTGGGCTCGGATCCGGCATTTGCCAGCGAAGTCCTCACCATCGCAAATTCGGCGCTGTATTCCCCCCGTTTCCCGGCCAAGAATCTTTTGCAGGCGATTGCCGTCCTGGGTGCGCACAACCTGCAGGGTCTGTGTCTCACTGTGGGCGTCAGGGCCTATCTCGGCCGATCGCTAAGCCAGCCCTCCATGCGGGCCATCTGGCGTCACAACCTAGCATGCGCGTTGATTGCCGAACAGCTCGCGGCGGCCGGCTCCCTGGACAGAGACACGGCATACACATGCGGAGTGATGCACGACGTCGGCCGCCTGGCGCTCTCTGTTATCCGTCCCAAGGAGTACGGACTTCTGTTGGGAAAACATGACGGGCCATCCAGCAGCATTCTTCAATGCGAGCGGGATTTGTTCGGATGGGATCATTGCGAGACAGGGCGGCAACTGGTGGCTGGCTGGAAACTGTCCGCGGAGTTTGAAGACATTGTTGCCGGACATCACTCTCCGCAAGATGAGGGCGAGCCTTGGGGCATGCCTGTTTTGATCAACGTGAGTTGCAGAATGGCGGACACGGCCGGATTCGCCGCCTTCCCCGGATGCATGGTGACACCCTTTACGGAGTTGCTTGGCGAAATTCCGGCTCTGGAGCGGAAGCGGTTCCCTGGCGATGTCGGGGCCCTGGCAACAGAGGTCTCCGCGAAGATCAGTGCTATCGAGGCGGCTTGATGAAATGAGGTGGTGTGAGTTAACGGAAGCTACCAGGAGCGAGAGCGAACGGGTTATCGTGTTTGGGTGAGATAGATCACAAACGATTCATTCGACGCGCTATAGGGCAAGAAAAAATGGCTCTATAGCACTATTTG
>PLZC01000138.1 GCA_003151985.1 Acidobacteriaceae bacterium | reverse complement strand
CCCAAAGCGCATGCGAACTCGAACTGCTGCGCGCGGGCGCTCCAGATACAGCACTAAGACTTGGACTAATGTCACTCGGCGAGTCTATTGGCGATTTAGCGTCAACCGTGAATCCTGCCGATATCCGCCTTTGTGGACACTGGTCCGAATCGCCAAATACCCCGACTCATTTCGACCAAGTCGGCAAATGTCCCAGAGCGGAAATTCAGAAATTTCAACCACCTTGTTCTCGAATGAGGCTAGTAGGCAATCTCTCAAACGGCGCCGAACTCATCTCAGAAGCTCCCGCAGCTAAGCACGTAGGCAAACAGAGCATAGCCACGTGTTTGCTATGAAGTCGAAGATAGCATCAGGAAGCAACGGACCAGAGCGTCGGGGCAACCGGTCATGCCTTGAACATGTAATAGACGCCTTCGGTACCCGTTTTCGGTCGAAGAGCGAATCTCTTCGATGCGGGCTTGTCATCGGATAGCAGCTCGTTGATGTCAGAGAGAAGAGGGTAGGTTTCAGCAAAATACGAGTGCGCGAAGAAGTCACTTGCAACCGCGGAGGCATCGATGCTCTCGACATCCGGGAGCACAAGCACCGGGACACCTCCCGCTCTCGGGTATTTGTGCAGCTTCGCCGAGGCGGCGAGTGCCTTGTCCTTGGAGGATGCGTAGAGAGTGATGTGATCGGACACCCGGCGCAAGGCTGATGCGAGTTGACGAAAGGTCTCGGCGTCGATATCCGGAGCCGCCAAAACGAGATGATGCAGCAGCGGATTGGTTTGCGTGGTGCGGCCGTAGCTCAACGCCTTGAGCGCGTCGCATACCGCGCGATTCCCCATGCTGTGAGCGATCAGGTGGATCTTCTGGGCGCCGCTGCGTGCCTCAAGAAGACATAGCAGCCGTTCTAAATGGCTGGCCGTCCAGCCAACATTGGCCGAATCGCTTGCGTAGTCCTCAAACGTGCCGTTAGAAGGCCAACTGTAAAGGATTGGAACTCCGATGAAGCCGAGGTCAAACGCGAACTGTCCTGCCCGGCGCGCCGCCGTTTCGAAATCGACGTTGTAGCCATGAACGAATATGAAGGCGTCCTTGGCTGGGGAGTTGGTGACTCTCTCCCTGATCCTGCTAAGAAACGCCTCTTCCTCAAGAGTCGTGACCTCCTGCAGCACGATATGCTTCTCAGGGTTGGGTCGGAATTCAAATCGCAGGAATGACGGAGACTCAAGCTCACCAAGCTTGTGCGTGGCCGGAATGCTTACGGTGCATTCGCCGTAATGAAGGTTTTCGCCAGACGACCGTTTCGCCGTGAAGCTGAATCCCAACCGCTTGTCCGCGATCCGTTCGCGGTCTGTCGCATAGAGAATCTGGACCGCGGTGCAATTTGGGGAGACGTCGCTCGAAGGTGCCGAGGAAGGCGCCGCGGTCGTTGCATCAGGGCCCGCCGCAGGGTTCACCGTTGGAAGCAGACTGCCGGCACTTGGAAGAAAGGCGGCATTGTCCCCATCCGATGCAAGCAGCCCGATGAAGGTGAACTGTTGCTGTTGTTGCTGCTGCTGCTGTTGCTGTTGTTGCTGTTGTTGTTGCTGCTGTTGTTGTGGCCGACCAAGAGCATTTGAGAGGATCGTGTCTGCCAGAAGTTCGACCAACGACCTTGGGGTTTGGCCGTTCTTGTTCGGAGTCAATATTCCGGACACCTGTTTACGTGCTGCATTCTCTGCCAATAATCTCGGACCGTTCAAACTCACGAGCCTCGTGAACAATGCTTCTGTCATCTCGTAAAAACGAGACAGGGAACTCTGAGGCAAAAGCGACACGACAGGCGTGGATTCCCACCCAGATCGATTTCCGGCGAATGGCTCCAAAGCGACGAAAAGGAGGTCCAGGACGTATCGTTCAAACTCCGGCTCGTTCATTCAAAACTCCTCGGCAAGGTCTCAAACGCGTCGAAGTATTATCCGATGATTCCACCCCTACTGCAAGGCAGCCGAACAAAGAATGGGGAAAGATTCTGGCAGGATTCGCTCTTTGTGCGCTTACAGTGCAGTACAGCTTGAGCCTGGCGGCTGCAACGGGCTGACAGGATTACCCGAATGTGGGGCCATTCTGCTGATGGATGCCGTACCCGGCAATGATCTCGGAGGTTGCAGGGATCGACCGATAAAGCGAACACGACCTCATAAATCCACAAGTTAGCAAGTCGATCGATCCGTCAGCATAAGATTCTCGATTCGCGCAAACAGGCCAAGTCACTCATCCAGCCTGGTTTACATGCCAAAAGCGAGGATCAGTAACGGCAAACGCCCCAGAGTCCGGAATTGAGGTCGTCTTGGATCGTGGCCAAGAACTGGACATGACCCTTGACTGGAGCCCACCGGGAGCCCAGAGAAGGCCGGAACGACCATTGGAGAAGAGTGGCGTTCATACTTCCAGTTGTTTAGACGATTCGCCTGCATCCGCGACACCTCCCGTTTGACCCTGCCGGTGCGTCTAACTAGACTTGCACAGGCAGGGTTTTCCTTATGAAAGTATGTTCGTTTCGATCTTCCGTCCTCATTTCTTCCGCGATCTTGTGCCTGATGGCCGGAGGCGCATCCGCCGTCGGCCACGCGCAGGCTGACAGCAGCAGTGCCGGCAAAGCGCAGCAGGGTTCCTCCTCGCAGCAGGTTTACCAGCAGGAGAAAGCGCCTTCGCTGATCGATCCGGCCGGCCCGACGATCTCGCTCATCAGCTCGGAGCCCGTCTTCATCATGGCTGCCGCGCTCAACGCCTGCGGCTACGACGAGGGCCTGGAGGAGAGCGCGCCGGTGCGCAAACGGGTCCGCGACGAAATAAACCAGGCGCTGGCCAAGAGCGAAGACGCTCGCGCCAAACGGGACAGGGTGTGCCTCTACATCGCCCAGCACCGTATGTCGGGGACGGAACACGACATTGCCCAGTACATCTCCCTGGCCTTGTACTTGACACCGCCGCCAGAGATGGAAACCTCAGCCGAATTGTCGGAGATGCCGCCTGATTCCACACAGGTTGTGGAGATTCTGCCCCTGTTGAAAGACTTTGTCGCGGCAGTGGACTTGCACGGCATCTGGCTGGCGGTGCATCGCGTGTATGACGCCGAAACCGACAAGCTGCACGATCCACTCTCGAAGATGATCGTTTCCACCAATTTCTACCTCAAACTGCCGGCATCCACTTATGACGGCAGGCGCTTTGTGGTGGTCATTGAACCCATGCTCTCGCCCCACACGGTCAATGCCCGCGTTTACGGTACCGACTACGTAGTGGTGGTTTCCCCCGTGGACGGACAGATTCACATGAGCGACGTGCGCCACACCTACCTGCACTACGTAATTGAGCCGCTGCTCTACGCGCGGGCCAACTCGGTGGATCGGATGCAGCCAATCCTGAAGGAGATCCGGGAAGCTCCCCTGGAGTTCGTCTACCGCTCTGAAACGGTTCCGCTGGCCGTCGAATGCCTCATCAAGGCCATTGAGGCGCGGACAATGGAGACCGATGTTCCGGTCTACAAGATTCCCGCCGGTGTGCAGCGTTCCGACCTGCCGCGTTATGAACACGAGCGGCAGGTGTACCAACAGAAAGTCGACGTCATCCGCTGGGCCACGGTGCGGCATGACATGACCCAGGGCTTCGTGCTGACGCAGTATTTTTATGAGCAGTTGATGGCGTTTGAAAAAGATCCCGCCAGCCTGCGCGACACCATAGGGGAAATGGTCTATAGCATGGACATGGACCAGCAGGTGCATCGCGCCCGACAAACCGAATTCGACAAGCAAGCGGACGGCGACGTCCTTTCGCGCAGCAAGCCGCGCAAGCTCACCGGGCTGGAACTTGCAGAGGCCAAGCTGGCAGCGGGCGACGTGGCCACGGCCAGTGCCATGGCGCGGCAGGCGCTCACGGTGCATGCCGATACGCTGGACGCCGCAGCCGACAGTGCGCGCGCCAATTTCATCCTCGCCAGGGCCGCCATCGTCACCGGGCATCCGGAACAGGCGATCGACAGGTTCCAAAAAACGCTGAGCACCAGCAAAGAGCCGCGGCTGGTGGCTTGGTCACACATCTACCTGGGCCGCATGCTGGACTTGGACTGTAAGCGCGACCAGGCGGTGGCCGAATACAAACAGGCGCTGGAAGCGCGCGACGGGCAGCAGGACACCAGGATCAGCGCCGAGCGGGGCATGAAGGCGGCTTACGCGGTGAAAGGCCACAGTTGCGAAGAGGATCCGGACGACAACCCACCTGACGGGGCAGCCGGGGCCAAGCCGGATGCAGGGAGTTCCGCACCAACGCGGACGGCAAAGCCGCAATAATCCGGCGGGGACGAATACCAAACCGCTGCAAGGCGTCTAATGAATCATGTTGGGAGAGGTCTCTGGACTCTTGGCCTGCTTTTTTTGGCTCCCAATCGTTGCTCGAGAATATTTCGCACTGATCGAGGGGTAAGTGGAATCAGGTATTGCGCAACTGGAAGCTGCTCTCGGACATCGTTTTGCCAATCGTGAGTTGCTGGCCCATGCGCTGACCCATCGGTCGCTGGCCTACGAGCATACGCTGGAGAACGGAAAATCGGAAGCTCCGGCAGTTGGCGACAACGAGCGTTTGGAGTTTTTGGGCGATGCCGTGCTGGGCCTGGTGGTGGCAGAAGCCCTGTTTTCTGCGCATCCGGAGTGGCATGAGGGCGAGTTGACGCGGGTTCGCGCCCAACTGATAAGCCGGCAGCACATGGCCAAGGTAGCCGAGGCGATTGCTTTGGGCGCTCACCTCCGCCTGAGCCGCGGAGAAGAACGCACAGGCCTGAGGCGAAAAAGCACCGTCCTTTCGAATACCATGGAGGCAGTGCTGGCCGCGTTGTTTCTTGACGGCGGCCTGGAACCGGTGAGAGCCTTTGTCAGCCGCCGGGTGATGGGCGAAACCGAGCAGCAACTGGCTAAGGAGCTGCTTTCCGGGGATGCCCTTGGCAACTATAAGTCGGCCCTGCAGGAACACCTGCAAGCGGCGCGGATGGGAACTCCGGTTTACGGGGTGAAAAGCGAGAGCGGCCCTGGCCATCGCAAACGCTTTCTGGTCGAGGTTAGGCTCGAGACTGACAAGGCTGAGCCGGGAAAGCCGCTGGCCCGCGGCATGGGCAGCACAAAGAAGGTCGCCGAGCAGGATGCCGCTCGGCGCGCATTGGCCCGGCTGACGGCCGCAGCAGCCAAGGGCAGCGGTCTGGAACAGGAGGAGCAAACTGCTGAATGAGTAGCCCTGCCCAAGTGGCCGGCCCGCCGCAGCCGCAACCGTCGCCGCTGCACCTCCATTTGCCTACCGTGCCGGAGGCTCTCTCCTCGCTGCTGGTAACAGTGGTGGTGGCGCTGTTTTTGCTTACGTTTGTGCTCCAGCCTTACCTCATCCCTTCTGAAAGCATGGAGCACACCCTGCTGGTGGGCGATTTCCTGCTGGTCAACAAGCAGGTGTACGCGCCGGAAGGGCCCCTTAGCCGCTGGATGCTGCCCTATCGTGAGGTTGAACGGGGCGATATCGTGGTATTCCATCACCCCCAGCCCCATCCTTTCCTTGTCAAGAGAGTGGTCGGGCTCCCCGGCGACCGGCTGCGCATTGAAGACGGGCGTGTCACTGTAAACGGCCTCATGCTGGACGAGCCCTATGCCGCCTTCGAACCCGTCCCTCCCAACCCCTTCCGTGACAATTTTCCCGCCAGTGTCTACACCGATCCGCAGGTTGACCCGGTGTGGTGGAAGCAGATGCAGAGCCTCACCCGCAACGGCGAATTGATTGTGCCGGCAGGCCAATATTTTGTCCTCGGCGATAATCGCAATCACAGCGAGGATTCCCGCTTCTGGGGCTTTGTGCCGCGCACGCAGATCGTGGCGCGCCCTCTGGTTATCTACTTCTCGCTCTCCCGCCCTTCATCCACCGATGTGCAACAGGCGGCGGATGATAGACTCGGACACGACAGGGAACTCTCGGCCAAACTGGTGGGGTTTGCGCGTTGGAAGCGCATTTTCCGCGTGGTGCACTAGAGGCGCCGCGAGCCGGACCGGGAGACGCCCGCAATTCCGCAGAGAGCGACAGGATGACGAAGAGAATTACGCCCATTGCCAAGACGCCGTCCGAGACCCAGACCGCTCCCCTTCCCACCTTGGTTTCCGCTGAATCGAAGGCCGAACCGCACGTGGAAGAGACACCCTTCGAGGCATTGGCCAGCATTTGCTCCGTTCTGGTTGTGGGCCTCTTTATCCTCACCTTTCTAGCGCAAAACTTCGTCATTCCCTCGGGTTCAATGGAGAAGACGCTCCTGGTCGGCGACCACCTTGTGGTAGACCGTATTACGCTGGCCCCGCCCGCCAAATGGATGCCGTTGGTTCATTACCGCGAACCGCGGCACGGCGATATCGTCGTCTTTCTCAAGCCCGGCGAGCCGGACCTGTTCCTGGTCAAGCGGCTCATCGGGCTTCCTGGCGACCATATCCATTTGCGCGACGGCATCGTGATCCTGAACGGCGTGGCCCAGGAGCAGCCCCATGCCGAATCAACCACTCCCGACAATCACCAGGACTTCCTCGACGAGTTCCCTTCCGTGCCGCCATTTCCCCAACCCGGCGGCGCCACCGAGACCTGGGCCGTGGACTTTCCAAATCACGTCGAAAACGGCGAACTGGTCGTGCCTCCAGGCAAGTTCTTCATGATGGGAGATCACCGCCACAATAGCTTGGATTCGCGCTATTGGGGCTTCGTTCCCCGGGAGAACATCGTTGGCCGGCCCCTCGTCAACTACTGGTCCTTCAAAACGCCGGAAGACCAGTATGAACAGAGCGGCCTCGGCAACAGTCTCGCCTGGATGGGCCATGTGGCGCTGCACTTCTTTACCGAGACGCGCTGGAACCGGACCCTGAAACCGATGCGATGAACTGCAGCCGGGAACCGCGTACCGCAGGGGCTCAAAAGGCTTGGGAAGAAAGCATCAATCTAGTTTCGAAAAACGCACCTTAGGGGTAAAACAGGTTTCGGAAGAACACAATTGGGCAAGGCTTTGGAATAACTTGGGTTTAAATTCTTGTAAGTCTTTCAGAATCATCGCTGGTTTTGCAAGGCTTTGTAACAGTCATCCACCGGCTTTTCCGAGCCGCGATGGATGAAACGGGCGCTCTCCAGTTCAGGGAGGACGGAGGGAGCAGGGGTCTTTAGGCCCCTGAATACCGCCTCAATTTCGATGGCGTTTAGGCCCGATCTCTACATGCTGCGGAAAGACGTCGTCTTTGTTTGGTTGAACTTGCATTTTTGTTTCTTATTCGGGCACGACTTCAGTCGTGCCGATAAAGCCCATTAATCAACTGGGCTTTAGCCCCTGCGGGATGCCATTTGGGCCAATTCTCCGGAGATCAAGCCTTTTTCCACAACCTGTAAAGCCTGTACCTTTTCAGCAGAGATTGAACCCTTGAACCAGAACACCATCACGGAAGAAACGCAAGGCCGCCGGCAGAAGCGAACCGCCCTTTGGATCGCCCTGGCGATAGTCCTGGTTCTACTGGCGATATTGATTGTGCCTCCGCTCTTAAGCGTGAGCCGCTACAGAAGCAGAATTACGCAACTGATTTCCAGCTCGTTGGGAAGGCCGGTTCGCCTCTCCTCGGTGGAAGTTCGCCTGCTGCCAATGCCCGGCTTTGTGCTCACTGACTTGACGGTCGAAGAAGATCAGGCCTATGGCGCCGAACCTGTGCTCCACGCCAACACGGTCACCGCCTCCATTCGCCTCCTGTCGCTGTGGCGCGGGCGGCTCGAGATAAGCCGCGTCAGTGTAGACGAAGCCAGCGTGAACCTGGTGCGACTCGCTTCCGGCCGCTGGAATCTCGACCCGCTTTTTAAAACGGCGGTCGCGCAGGCCCACCCTGGTCCGGGGAATGCAACGGTCGGAAAGCCCCTTCCCCTTCCCTATCTTGAAGCCACAAACTCCCGCATCAACCTGATGAAGGGAACTGAAAAGCTTCCCTTCTCGCTGCTCAATACCGACCTTTCTTTGTGGCAGCCGGAGCCGGGAGAATGGCGCATCCGGCTGCGTGGACAACCGGCTCGTACCGACGTCAGCCTTGACCTGGCAGACACTGGCGTGGTCAGGCTGGAAGGAAATATTCGGCCAGCGTCCCAACTGCGTGAGATGCCCATGCATCTCGAACTTGAATGGCGTGAAGCGCAACTTGGCCAGCTAGCGCGCCTGATCATCGGCTCCGATCCCGGTTGGCGAGGCGCCTTGAGCGGTAATCTGCGCTTGGATGGCACGGCCGACGCTGCCCAGGTACAGGCTCGCTTGCGCGCAGAGGGCGTTCATCGCGAGGAATTTGCCCCCGCGACGACCCTTGATTTCGATGCCCAATGCGGCCTCGTCTACCATTACACCAGTCGCGCCATCGAGAATCTCTCCTGCGACTCGCCGCTCGGCAACGGCCGCATCCATTTGGCCGGTGAACTGCCCACAGAACCTGGTCCTCCGCGCTTTTCCGTGGAGCTTTTCCGCATCCCGGTCACGGCCTTCCTGGACGCGCTAAGAACCGTTCGCAGCGGCATCGGGTCCGGATTGGAGGCCAGGGGAACGGTCAGCGGAAAAATTAGCTATGCCCCGTCGGCTCCGGAGACAGGCAGAACGCCGAAGCCAGCCGGCCAAACCAGGGTAGCGGCCAAACTTCGCCCGGTAGTGCAGGGCCCGCTTACCGGCAGCGTATCGGTGGATGGTTTCCAACTGAGTGGGAACGGTCTCGGCACGCCGATCCAGGCTTCCAAGGTGTTGTTTGAGCCGGTGACGGCCCAATCGGGCCAGCAGGACCGAGTTCTGGGCGCGGCAGTTGCAATTCCCTCCGGGGCCGGCTCACTTACAGTCACCGCCCGGGTGGCGCTCTCCGGCTACAAAGTTGGGGTGCGCGGCCAGGCCTCCGTTGCCCGCGCAAAAGAGCTGGCGCACGCAATCGGCCTGCCGGATACGGCGGGGCTGGATGCGTTGGCCGGAGACCCGATAACTGTCGACCTGAACGCCGAGGGCCCATGGCAGCCGAAAGAACTTGAACCCTTCAGCAACTCCACTCTTGCCGGGGTCTCCGCAGGCCCGGCGCTTCAAGATGCTGCCGTCAGGGATCGCTTGAGCGGGACCGTGATCTTGCGCAATGCCAACTGGAAAGCCGATTACCTGGCCAATCATGTCGAGATCTCCCAGGCCACGCTTCACCTGGGTAGTGAAGAGATTCGCTGGGCTCCCGTGCTTTTCTCTTTTGGACCGGTAAAGGGTACCGCCGCCCTGAGCCTGCCAGCCGAATGTGCTTCGCCGCAGCCCTGCCCCGCCAGCTTTCAGGTGGAATTCGGAGAGCTGGATGCCGCAGCTCTACAGGCCGCAATTCTTGGCGCGCATGAACCAGGTACACTTCTTTCCACCTTGATTTCGCGCCTCCGTCCCTCGTCCCCGCCGGCATGGCCGCAGCTCGACGGAACGGTCAAAGCCGATTCCCTGCTCCTCCGGCCTGCCACGCTTCATGGGGTACGGGCAATGCTCCATATCCTTCCGGGTGGGGTAGAGATCAGCGGCCTGGATGCCGGCCTGCTGGGTGGCCGGGTACACGGGACAGGAACGTTTCACACCCCGGCCACCGACCGGGTCAAGCCTGTCTATGCGCTGTCTGGGGAATTTCAGAAGCTCAGCCCGCAGGCTGTGGGCCAGTTGCTTGGGCTAAGCATGTCGGGCGGGGCAATCGATGGCCAGGGCAAGATCGACCTGGCAGGTTTTACTGACCAGGACCTGGCAGCTTCGTCGAAAGGCTCTCTCCATTTCGAGTGGCGCCACGGGAGTGTCGCCTCCAACTCCGCGGCGGACCTGGTCCCACCGGCTTTGACCCGCTTCGACCGCTGGACCGCGGACGCGGAAATCGCCGATGGCGCCATCACCCTCAAGCAGAATCAAGTTCAGCAAGGCGGCCGCAAACGAGCCGTTGAGGCCTCAGTAGCTCTTGGCGACCCGGCCAGGGTCGCTTTCACCACTCCGAAGGCAACTGCCGTCAACCACTAGGGGTTGCCGCATTCTTGGACGGAGGGATCAGGGGCCTTTCAGGCCCCTGATCAGGCCACTGAATGCCGCCTCGTTTGGGCGGCCTTTAGGCCCGGGCCTTTCAAGGCTGCGGTTTTACATGCAAAGCTGCTTCTTTCTGAGGCACGAAGGGCGCGGCAGTCGATTGGCTGCTACCGCTCACCACCCCCTAAATGCCCTTGACCCCGAAGTAATCCCTGTTCACTGCTACTCTTTGCCTCCGGATGCCCGGGGCAATTAACATGAAAGAACGCACCTCGGGTGCGCGAGTGTCTCCCCCGATGCAGGAGAGGATATCGTCCCTTTCCGTGCCGGCTCATCCTGAGCGCAAAGCGCCCATCGCGGCAGGCCCCAACTGAAAACCCTTGAATGGGGAGGAATCCAAATTTGAGCGACCGTTTCTTGTTTACCTCTGAGTCCGTCACCGAAGGACACCCGGACAAAATTGCCGACCAGGTCTCCGATGCCATTCTGGACGCGTGCCTCGAGCAGGACCCCTACAGCCGCGTCGCCGCTGAAACTCTAACGGCCACCGGCCTGGTGGTCATCGCCG
>PLZC01000215.1 GCA_003151985.1 Acidobacteriaceae bacterium | reverse complement strand
CTGCGCGCGCGACCAGCGCGCTGGCTGGAAAGTCGATGGTTCCGAGCTTGTAGATCCCACCTTCCTTGATCGTTACTGTATAGGGAATGTCGACGGACTGATCCGAGACGATGGGAGAATCAACCTGGGCAACATCGACTTGCACGGCTGCATAACCTTGGTCTTGGTAGAGGTCTTCGAAAACGTGCTGAAGACCGATGGCTGTGTTCTCTGTATCGAAGCCATTTCCGGTTTGGCCGCCGGCCAGGAGGCTTGCCTTGGCTTGCATAGCGGACGAGATGCCGGCAAGCTGGATGTGGCCGATATGCACCGCCGGCGAGACGACTGTGAAGTTCATAGCCGTGAGCTTTCGCGGGCCCAGGCCGCTGGTGAGAGCGGCTTTCACCGTTGCCTTGACGCCTTTGGCCGCCAGCATCTCTTCGAATGTTCGGCGGATTCCTTCGAGCATGGAGCCGCTGGCTGGCAAGAGGCCGCGATAAAGCGGGAAGCGCTCGTGAATCTTGGCGTCGAGTTCTTTTCCCGGCACAAGAGGCACATTCTCCAAGTGCATGGGGAAAAGCTGGCTGGAAGACGTCAACGTGAAGAGCAGTGTCTTGCTGTCGGAGGCAAACTTGACCTCTTTGAAGAGGCCCGTATCATTGAGCTGCTTGGCGTGAGCTTTCACTTCGCCGGAGTTCAGACGCACGTCAGGCTTCAAGCCGGCGGCCGCGAGCAGCTCCTGTTGCGTGTATTGTGGTGCGCCTTGAAAGCGGATTGCCTTGGGCGGAACCTTTTTCTGCGCCAGCAAGGGAAGAGTGCAAAGCAGAAGCAAAGCTACAATGACTGCGCGAGACTGTTTGGTCATGTTGTGCCAAGAGTAGCAAATGGGGGTCGGCGCCGCCAGCGGGTTTTCTGGCAGGCCAGAGAGAGTCGGCTGCCGACACCGTCTTATCTTCAATGCTCGAGGTCTTGGGATTATCAGGCAAGAGTCCTCTGTCAGCCTTGTGCTCAGAGATTGGAACATGTTCGTTCGACAATTCAAAGCGTCCATCTTGGCCTACGACTTTGTGTCAGGAAATTGCCTCCGATTCCAGATCGGTCCTGAGAAACGCTGTAGTGTTCTTCAGACGGCCGCGTCAGCATTGCACCGGACCGCCGCTAGGAGGTTTGAGGGTCTCTGCGCTCTCCCGAACCGAATTGGGCGCATGAATTTGACGTGGCAGGGGCGTTCAGGGATGAAGCCGAAACCCGCCTTGCGCTCCTCCGGAGATTGCAATCAATCTCCAGGAACCAGAGGTGCAAAGCAGAGTGTGGAGGTCCCCTACGGTAGCGTCGGGGCTACCAAATTGCGCTCTAGAGAGATGTTGACACAGTGTTGACACGAAATCGTCATAATCTAACTACACCCTATAAGTTGTTGATTTAATGGAGCCGAAGACCGGACCCGAACCGGAGACCTGCTGATTCATAATCAGCAGGTCGTCGGTCCGAGTCCGACTTTCGGCTCCATTTCTCTCCGGCAGTCCGTCTGCTCCTGATCTGGCAAGCAGATCAAAGATCCCAAGCCAATTCATGGACGCGCAACGACGGGAATTCGGTAGCCTGGAAGGCCTGTGGTCGCTGTGGACCCATTCCCTGAACTTCCGGTTCCGTTGGGATTTACCAGGTTTGATGCATTTCTTCTCCGTTTTCCACAGGCAGATGGCCCCAGCCACCCCCGGTGAACCAAATCAGGTACCGGTTATCCACGTATTTTTTTGTTGCGGGGGTAGTTCTGGTCTGCTTATCCACGCATACTCTTGGCATAATCGCAAGCAAGAGCGGTTTCTCAGTAACTGTTCCAAGAGCCGAGTCCGAGGGGGTAAGAGCCAGAACCCAATCGCGGAACCCAAACACAAAACATCAGTTCCAGGGTCTGAGTTCAAGTTTCGGGGCCTCGCAGGACCACCGATGGGAGCACTGAAGAGTGACCAGCTATAGCCGTCAGGACGTGTTGCGGATCTTGCAGATAAGCTCCCGCCAGTTACAGGGGTGGGAGCGGGCAGACCTTATTCCCCAACAGCAGATCTATTCATTCCAGGACCTCGGACAGTTGAGGACCTTGCGCATCCTGCGCGAGGAAGCTGTGCCCGCGGCCTCGATCCGTCACTCCATCTTGGCCATGAAGGCCGTAGCCGGAATGGCGAATCCTTTGCTCGAGGCCACCCTGGTTAGGACCGGAACCCGCTTGGCCTTTCGCCATCAGGGAGCCATGGTAGACCCCATCCGGCGTCAGTTGATCTTCGACTTCGAGCGACTCGAGCGCGGCGGTGGCCCCTCGGCCAGTTCCGAGCCCTACCCTTTGCGCCTTCCTGGCAAAAGCCTCCCGCAAGCCATCCAGGACCGCTTTCTGGCTGCGGTGCAGGCCGAGGAGGCGGGCGAAAAGCTGCGCGCCATGGGCCTTTACGAGGAGATCCTGAACCTTGATCGAGCCTATGCTCCCGCATACATCAACCTGGGAACCATTTACTTCCATCTCCGCCAGTACGCCAAGGCGGAGGAGCTCTACCGCCAGGCCACCGAGGCCGATCCGGGCTATGTGCTGGCCTTCTTCGACTTGGGCAATGTGCTGGACGAGTTGGAGCGGCTTGGAGAGTCCGTTGCCGCCTACCGGCAGGCCATCGCGCTCTCTCCCAGCTACGCCGATGCTCACTACAACCTGGCTCTCGCTTATGAACGCAGAGGTGAACTGCGCCCCGCCCTTCGCCACTGGCAGGCTTATGTGCGGCTGGACGGCCGCGGCCCGTGGGCCGAACACGCGCACGACCAGATCCACAAACTCCTCAGCCGCGACAAGTTATCCATCGCCTGGCGTGCAGATCGCTTCGTCCTGCCTTGCGCGAGCCCTGCGGCCCTCACACTGGTCGGCGCCAAGCCCGCCAAATAATCCCAGGACCTGGACGAAGGCGGGTTTTCTCAAAGAATTAGGGCTTTTTCGGGCTAAAACGGGGCCCAAACTGGCTGAATTCGGGAGGTTTTGATTACCGATTGGGGTAATAATATACTTGACTAATGATGAATTCTTCGATATTCTTTTCTTGTCATGAAGAACGAACTCAAAACTCTTTCAGATGCAATCAGATACTTCGCCGTTGAACAGGTCTGCATTGATACCGTTGCCGCAATGCGCTGGCCTGACGGCCCTCAGTGCCCCGCTTGTCTCATGCCTGATATTCGCCAGCATTGGCTCAAGAATCAGCGGCGCTGGCAGTGCCGGGATTGCGGCAAGCAGTATTCCGTCAAGGTGAACACCCTCTTCGAGGATTCACCTATCAAGCTCGACAAGTGGATGACCGCAATGTGGCTCTTGGCAAACTGCAAGAACGGAATTTCGAGCTATGAGATCGGCCGGGATATTGGCGTGACCCAGAAGAGCGCATGGTTCATGCTACAAAGGATTCGGCTGGCAATGAAGAACAAGTCAGTCCTCAAGCTGGGCTTTCAGGGTGGTCCGGTCGAGATGGATGAAACCCTCGTCGGCGGCAAACTGAAGAACATGCACAAATCGAAGAAACCTAAAGGGACCGGGCACAGCGGTAAGGCTGTCGGGGCGATGGCTAAGACCATTGTGGTCGGAATGCTGGAGCGCAAAGGACGCGTGCGAGCGGAAGTGATCATGGAGCGCAGCCATCTTCCCTTCAGAGCCGTCGCAAACAAGCACATCGCTCCTGGCGCTTCTCTCGTGACCGATGAATGGGGCGGATACAAGGGGATCAATTTCGAGCACGCGATTATCAATCACGCCGTCGAGTATGTAAATGGACAGGTCCACACCAATGGTATCGAGAACTTTTGGGCATTGCTCAAGAGGGGCTTGCACGGCACCTATATCAGCGTTGAGCCATTCCACCTTGACCGCTACGTGGATGAGCAGGCATTCCGTTTCAACAATCGCGCAACCAAAGACAATCCGCTCACAGATCGGGACCGCTTCATGCTGGCTTTATCGCAGATTTCAGGGAAGAGACTGACCGATGCAGAACTGACCGGCAAGGTGGGAGAAACGGCGTTCTAAGCTGGCTTGGATGGGCCGGCAGGAACGCGGGAAGCGCGTTCTCTAGGCGTTCGCTTTTCGCTCTTCTCTTGTTCGATGCGCCTGTTGAGTTCCGTCTTGGAAACGCTCAGGACGGAGCCTAGCAGATTCTCGAATGCCCTATATTCGGGAGACGTTGGTTTCGTCTTCATGGGAGTATCATAGCGCAATCTTCAATTTGCTAGTTTCTGAAGCCTGCTCATTCGACGCTCTACCCATTGTGGCACCGCTGACCTTGCCATCAGAATGCGTATCTCTTAACGGGCCGGGTTTTGAGGATATTTGATTCATCCTCGTCATCGTCGTGGCG
>PLZC01000178.1 GCA_003151985.1 Acidobacteriaceae bacterium | reverse complement strand
GAGCTTCTTCACGCGGCAACTTCTTTCTGTTGCGGCATCAATGCCAGTGTGAGGACAGTGATGTCGTCCTCCTGCCCGAAGGCCTGCGCGGCCTGCGCTATTCTTTCGGCGGACTGGGTGGAGATCGCCTGGGTGCGGTCAAAGCCGTAGAGCTCACCTTGCGGGTTGGTGGCTTCGAGGACGCCGTCGGAAACGAAGGTGAGGCGGTCGTTGGGGGCAAGCTGGTAGTGCGTCTCCGCATAGGTGACTGCGGCTAGCGGGCCGAGGGGCAGGCCGGGCTCGACGGCCATTTCTGCGCCGTTGCAATAGGGAGCGGGGTTGCCGGCGTTGGCCAGGGTCATTGTGCCGTTCGCTGCGATGTGCGTGGCACAGCAGGTGACAAAGCCACTCACGCGTCCGTGGAGCACGCGGTTGAGGTGGGCCAGAACTTCGGCCGGACTGTTTGAGGCATAGTCGTGCAGCGCGCCCATGATGGCGCTGACGGTCATGGCGGCTTTGAGGCCTTTGCCGCTGACGTCGCCGACGACGACCAGCACACTGCCGTCGGAATCGGGGAGGACGCGAAAGAAGTCGCCACCAACCTGTTTGGCGGGGAGGTAGGCGCTCTGGATTTTGAAGCCTGGCAGATCGACGGCGGGGGCAACCAACTGCTGCTGCATCTCGCTGGCAGCCTCGAACTCGACGCGCAGCTCGTCGCGGGCGCGCCAGGCCTGCCAACCGCGCTGGCCGAGCAAGCCGAACAAGGCAAGCGAGGCGGCAAGATTTCCCAGGTCGAAGTAGGACACATAAAAGCCCCCGATCGATCTGTCGAGGTTGACGCCGGAGTTGTTCAGAAGGTATTCGACTTGATAAATCGCCAGCGCGAGACCGAAGAGCCAGGCTTTTCCGCGCGTAAACACGGGCCACAAGTTGGTTGCTGTGAGGAGAAGGGGGAAGATCACAACCGACACCGAACTCGCGCCGACCATCCATAGAACCCAGGTGGACGAAGCGGTAGTCAGGGCCAAATACAGCCCGCACGCGTTCGAAATCACAACCAGCGCCTGGAGCACACGCTTGAGGGTTGGAGCGCGCAAGGAGTGGATGGCCCAGACTAACTCGACGGTGAATGCCATCCCAGCGGCCGTAAGAAAAACGCCGAGGACCCCTTCGAGACGCCACGGCAGCTGAATGTTCACAATCGACTCGAGGTCACCTAGGAGGGTAAAGAACGCCTCGAAGAACAAGAACGCGCTGCACAAGAGCAGTTCCCGGCCCCTGACCCAGCACCAGAAGGCGAAGAGGAGAATGCCGAGAAGGGTCATGAAGAAGTAGAGGGCTAACTGAGGCCCCTCCAAGACCAAGGCTCTGAGATGGTCCGCACGACCGGCAAGGTGCAGGATGCGGCTTTCTCCAATCTCAAATGTGGTGCTGCGGTAGGCTGCCGGCGCCCAATTGGATGGCTGAAACCACACCCGGTAGGCGACCACTACGGTTTCGCCGGGACGGGCCAGACCCGCGGGCAGATCAAACACCGATCCCGGCCAGAGAACCAGGACTGGTTGTGGGTTCGGCGGGAAGGTCCCGCGCTGGACAGCGGGCCGGCCATTGACGAATATCTCGAAGGAGATCAGGGCGTGATAGGGATCGCTGACTTTGATCGCGAGGCTGCCGGAGGCGTCGGCCGGCACCCGCACGCGCACACGCGTCCATTCGAAGCTATCGGGAGCAGGCAGAGGTAATGGCCATTTGCCATTCTTTGCCTGGGGCCAGGCGCTGTCGTCGAAGTTGGGGTTGGCCCAGCCGAGCTTGGCGTCCGGATCGTCGCAAAAGTGGTAGCGGATTTCGGCGGGCGCAGGCGGCTGAGGCTGTTGCGCGGGGCACACGAACGCCGCACACGAAGACATCAGGGCGGAAAATAAGAGAAGGCGTCCGGACGTGCGGGGAAGCATCTAGAAATCATACGCTGCGTGTATGTTGCGAATGAGTGGAGGGCTCCCCACTGCGTAACGCCCGAATTACCGCCGATGCGGAAGTTACGAAAGGCAACCGCAGATGCTTCGCTGCGCTCAGCATGACAGCGCGAGAGGGGGGTCGAGCGGGGGGATCACCGCCAATCCGGAAATTAGCCATTTTTTGGCGAAGCCCGGCCCGCTGAGGGAATGCAAGTTACTGAAAATATAGTTCCTCAGGGTCTAAGCAGGCTGCGGAGGAACTCCCGATTCAGGGGTTTGTTAATAGGGCACACTCTAGTCGCACCGATAAGTTCAATAAAATCAATCGGGGCTTGAGCCCCCGCTGGTTTCCGAAAAGGGAAAATTGTCCCGCCCCGAACCTCTGAAGAGGCCCGCAGCAAATAGAAGTCGCTCGGGTTGAATTGTGAACGGCAGACACGGTCTTACGATGTGATACGAGTCACAAGAAATTCTCTCGATTCGAGGAACGGCGTGATTCGCTCCGCAACCCGTTGATTTCCCGTTCCGGAATGGCAAAATTCGTGCCGCAGAATGGGATTTCATGCTGGCCCGGTGACCGGGGTCACGAAGAAATTGTGCCGCGGCACAGTAGAAAGATGATAGACAGAGAGCAAAGCAAACAGGACGATTCGCTTTGCCGGGATGTCCGTTTTCGGGAGGAAATGTGCCAGCATTCACGCCCCCGCCGCTGCCGAGCGACGACAAACGATGGAAGATAGTGAACGGCACCATGCGCAAGAATGGTTTTGCCCGTCACGCGCTGATTGAAACGCTCCACACTGTGCAGTCTTCGTTCGGTTATCTCGACGACGATGCTATCCGGTTCGTGGCCCTTACCTTGCGCGTACCGCTGAGCCAGGCCTACGGCGTTGTAACTTTTTACCACTACTTCAGCCTCAAGCCGCCAGGCAAGCACACCATGACCATCTGCCAGGGCACGGCCTGCTACATCAAGGGCGCCGACAAGCTGATAGATGCTGCTGAAAAGCACCTCGGCATTCCCCAGGGACAGACCACCAAGAACGGACAAATCAGCCTCATGACGGCCCGTTGCGTGGGCGCTTGCAGCCGTGCGCCTGTGGTCCTTTCCGACGGCGAAGTCGCGGGCGAGATGTCCGGTGAGCAAATGATCGAGCAGCTGGAAAGGTGGGCAGTGGAATGACGATTGAAGAGCTTGAACAAATAGCGGAAAGCGTCCACCTTGAAAACGCAAAATACGATTTCGAAGTGAATGTCTGCATGGACCTGGCCTGCATGAGCCAGGGCGCCGACAAGCTCAAGGATGCGCTGGTAAAGGCCGCTGAGGCTTCCGGCAAAAAGGTGCTGGTGCGCAAGACCGGCTGCATGGGACCCTGCTCCTCCGGGCCCCTGGTCCGCGTCGACCCCGAGGAGAACCTCTACAGGCATGTAAATTCCAGCCACGTCGAAGCCATCGTCAACAGCCTCGGCGGCGACCCAGTGGCGGGGCTGCAATGCGATCTGAACGACCACTTCGAAAGCCAGGTGCGCGTCGTTCTTGAAAACGCCGGCCACATCGATCCGGAAAAGATTGACGACTACATCTCTCGCGACGGGTACAAGGCGCTGTTGACCGCGCTCACCGAGATGACCCCCAACGGCGTGATTCACAGGATCACCGAAAGCGGCCTGCGCGGACGCGGCGGCGGTGGCTATCCCACCGGCCTGAAGTGGGGCACGGTTGCCAAGGCCAAAGGCGACCTGAAGTATGTGGTCTGCAATGGCGACGAGGGCGACCCCGGCGCATTCATGGATCGCAGTGTGATGGAGGGCGATCCGCATCGCGTCATCGAGGGCATGGCCCTGGCCGCCTATGCGGTCGGCGCGAGCAAGGGCTTCATTTATGTCCGGGCCGAATATCCCATAGCCGTTGCCCGGCTCACTGCCGGACTGCGCGACGCACGGCGCCGCGGTCTTTTGGGCAACGACATCTGCGGCACGCCCTTCAGCTTCGATATCGAGATTCGTCTCGGCGCCGGTGCCTTTGTGTGCGGCGAGGAAACCGCGTTGCTGGCCTCGATCGAAGGCAAGCGCGGCACCCCCAAGCCACGCCCTCCGTATCCCGCAGTCAGCGGTCTCTGGGGCAAGCCCACGCTCATCAATAACGTCGAGACCTACGCCAACATTGCGCCCATCGTTCGCAATGGCGGCAAGTGGTTTGCCAGCATGGGCTCGGAGAGAAGCAAAGGCACCAAGGTCTTCGCGCTCACCGGCAAGATCACCAACACCGGCCTGGTTGAAGTGCCGATGGGCATCTCGCTGCGCAAGATCATTGAAGACATCGGCGGCGGCGTACCGGGCGGACACAAGTTCAAGGCGGTGCAAACCGGCGGTCCCTCGGGCGGCTGTATCCCTGATGAATTGCTCGATCTCGGTGTCAGTTACGACGGCCTGATGAAGGTCGGCTCCATCATGGGCTCCGGCGGCATGATCGTCATGGACGACACCTCCTGCATGGTGAATGTAGCGCGGTTCTTCATCGAGTTCTGCATGACGGAATCCTGCGGCAAATGCATTCCCTGCCGCGCGGGAACGGCGCAGATGTTCACCCTGCTCGGCCGCATCTGCGACGGCAAGGGCACCATGGATGACCTGGACCTGCTGATCCAGTTGTGCAGCACGGTGAAAGAAGCCAGCCTGTGCGGTCTCGGACAAACGGCGCCAAATCCAGTGCTGAGTACAATCCAGTACTTCAAGAACGAATACATCGAGCACATCGTGAACAAGCGCTGTCCGGCCGGCGTGTGCAACATTGAAGCTCCCGTGGAGGTGTTGGCATGAGTGCCGATCAGGACGTCAAAACTCTCATCATCGACGAGCAGGAAGTCAGCGCGCGCGCTGGCCAGACCATCCTGGAAGTGGCTCGTGAAAACGACATCGACATTCCTACCCTCTGCCATCTGGACGGCCTGAGCGAAGTGGGCGCATGCCGCATGTGCCTGGTCGAAATCAAGGGCAGCAACAAACTGTTGCCCGCTTGTGTCGCCACCGTGCAAGAGGGTATGGAAGTGAGCACAAAGACGGAGCGGCTACAGAAACACCGCCGCACCATCCTCGAGTTGCTCTTTGCCGAACGCAATCACATCTGCTCGGTTTGCGTTTCCAATGGCCATTGCGAATTGCAGTCCATGGCGCAAGACCAGGGCGTGACCCACGTTCGCCTGCCCTATCGCAATCCCGAGTTGCCCGTCGATGCTTCGCACGAGCGGTTCACTTTGGACCACAACCGCTGCATCCTCTGCACCCGCTGCGTGCGGGCCTGCGCCGAGATCGAGGGCGCGCATGTGTGGGA
>PLZC01000014.1 GCA_003151985.1 Acidobacteriaceae bacterium | reverse complement strand
GCAGAGCCGGGGGATCTCCCTTTTGAATTAGGTCTCAGTGTAGCTAGGCTTTCGAATCTTAGGACCGAGGATTTGGATGCTTCATTTTACGCAAACACCGCAGAAACCAGATGGCTAGTGAATAGTCTGAGGTGGAAGCTGCTTGATCTTGGTTCCTGGGGTCAGCGCAAGTGCCTGTTGCCTGTATTCGTCCGGCAGAGCAATACTGTCATGTGGCGCGATTACCCGAAGGCCGAGTCCAGACAGAACCTTGATTTCGTTGGCGCGTTTGTCGGACAACTCTGTGTCCCAGGAGAGAAGTTCCTTGCATTCCGCGTCAAGGGCTGAGGCAACGTGCATTGAATCGTAAGGCTTCAACTTCAAACCATGCTTCCAGCGCAAATCTCTTGCTCGCTCCGCGACGAAAAGAGACGGCTCAATAAGTTTGATGAGTGTGCCAGACGTAAGCAGATTGATTAGAAAGTCCTGTGTGGCAGCGTTACATTCGATTGGATTGTTCTTGTCATCGTGGCCGAGATGAAGCGACTCCGCAACAGTCAAAGACGAACTGACTACTTCTATTTCACCGTCCTCGCTCGCCTTGAGCATTTGGCGAACGAACCACAGATCATTCTCGCGGTCGCGACGATGTAACTTCATGGCAGATCTCGCCAATTCAATTACGATGCACGAATCGAAATAGATGCGTACTACTTTCTTTTGACTCACTGGACTTTGCCCGTACCCAAGTAGTTTTCCAGATCATTGAAAGTGAAAGACTCTGCGGGAACAATCCGGTCCGCTTCAACATGGTCAATGCAATGATGCACCATGTCAGTGAAGATTCTTCCGTGAACGTGAATGACCTGATTCTTCAATCGCACAGCCTGAACTACAGCGTCATAGTCAGAATCTTCGTAAAAGCATTTGACCAGTGCTTGCGTAGCAAGGTCGCGCAGAGTGAAATACGGCGGCTCCGACATTTTGAACCACGTATGGATACTCCCTTGAAGGGCGCCAATTGATTCTCGAACGGCAAGGCCAATACGGGAAGACGGGAGCAGTGCGACCTCACGTGTAACCGTCAGCCACTTGGCACGGCTGCTGTCATCGGGAAATATCCCAAAGGTTAACTTTTCGCGAGGTTCAAGGGTCTCGAAAATTCCGTAAAAATGCTCGACGGTAGATTGTTGAAGCAGAGTGGGAAACCGGCCCCTGGAAAGATGGGTCAAACTCTGATTGAAAGAGTGGACTTGGGCCGGGCTTACTTCAGTGGCACTCTCATTCGTGTAAAGCAGAGAACCGTTCCGGAAATCTACACCAATCCAGCTTTCGGGATTCAGAATTTCTATATCTTGCGAAGTTGCGATAAGAAACTTACGGGTTTCGGCGACGATGGCCGCTAGCTTTTCCAGCGGAATCCCACGTTGCCCCTTGTTCAACTTGATTCTCAATCTGAGATGGCTCATGGTCGCCTCCATGGGGCACCAGTATTAACCGCCAAAACGGAAATCGTGTCAGCTCCGAAACAAAGCGGTGCGGAATTGGGTGAGATCGTTGTCATAGCAGCACAACCGCCGTCATGCGAATCCACCATGGAATACGCACCCGCTGTTCATGCGGTTATTTCAATGGCAGCCCAGAAACCTCAGCCGACAGCGCAATAACAGTGCATGTCCATCCGTCAGGCGGTAATAGCGGAAGTATACTCGTCCAATTCGACGTGCAAGTTCCTTTTGTTGGCCGAGTGAGAATGAGTGCCGGATCTCCTGAATCTTTTAGCCGGCCTTATGCCTGCTTAGCCACTAGGGAGTGAACCGGGCCCAAGAACACCTCAGAGGGCAGGAATCGTCTCAATTCGCCACACAGCGGGCAGGGCGCGACGACGGGGCAGATACGGGAGGTTCAGACGAAGGCGTAGACATTATTAGAAAAATTTGCGCTGTCCTCGAAGCGTATATGCGGATTACCGTGCGTGAAATTGCAATCAATTGCCAGAATCGCTGTGGCGGACCAACGGAAAGCTTGCGTCAGAATATTCGTATGTTGTTGAAAATAAAAGCAAGTTCGTCCTTATTGTTAGATTCTTTCGGTGCATCACTGTACCCGCCAGCTTGGAGCGGGAGATTGTCCACCGTCAACCATCACCTTTTCCAGCTCGGACTCACGGATCACGGTCCGGCGACCGACCTTGGTTCGCTGCATCTTCTTTTTGCTCAACCATGCCTCAACTGGCCGATGAACTCGCCCAGCCAGCGGGGGCGCAGTTTTAGCTCAAATCCCTGTTCTTCTTCAGCGCGCGAGGCGCTGACCAACCGTTCCGGAGTGTTGTCGCGGGCAATAAGGTCCATCAGCAGACCAGAGACACACGACCGTGCCTCCACACGGCCGTGCCTCGTTGTGAGCTGCTCCACTAGCGACTCTTGCACATTATCCCCAGGGATGATCCCTCGGTGCGTTGTGCTGTTCGTATCACGGGAAATTGTTACGCAGCCTTTGCGTTCCCGCTCATCTTTTGGCAGGATTCAGCACAGGCTCTGCAGGCTGCTGCGCAAGTCTTCATCTGCTCGTCTTGACCCATGCGTTCGCAGCTTTTGGCGCACGCGGTGCAGATCTCCGCGCAGATGCCACAGATCTTCATGTGGAAGTCAGACTGCCGGAGCATGAAATCCGCGCAACTGCCGCAGCTTTCGGCGCAATCGACTAGAAGCTTGATGTGGTCGGCGGCTGCGTGCTGTCCGCCCTTCTTCAGACAATAGGCAAGGGTCTCAGTACAGGTTTGGTGACACTTGGTGCAATTCGAGATGCACTGCTGCATCTCGCCAGAGGACAAGTTCATGATGTAACTCCTTCTTTGGTTGTTGTAGAAGCGTGAGTGCGACGCCTACCCAGAAACGACGCGTCATGTTGACCAGTTCGGGATTGCCCGAATCGGCAGTTACGTTGCGGGATTCAAGCGCCATGCCACAACTTCGGACAATTACCCGGACCGGGCTGATGCACCTCGGGGTGCATGGGACAGGTGTAGTCGGTCCTCGGCTCTTCGTTTTTTAGCACTTGCATGGAAGGGCCTCGTGCTTCATGTTGAAGTACTTGGTCGGTTCAGCTCGAAACTTCGTCGCGCAGCCTTGGCAGCAGAAATAAAACTTCGTTCCCTCGTGTTCCATAGTTGCTGCGTTGGCAGGAGCAACCTCCATGCCGCAGACCGGATCGGTTGCGAGCTGCTTCGTCGGCTCAACTGCCGTGCCACTAACGGGATCTTTCACGTCTTTGTTCGGATTAGAGCAGCAGCACATATTGTCTCCTCGTTCCTGTACTGTTGCTGACGCATGAGCAGGCACAGTCTTACAGTTGGCTTCGCCGACAGGTGCAATCGAGACATTTGTGCTCGGCACACGCACCACAGACCATCATCAGCTTCTTTGCGACCGCTTTCCGTGCTCGGTGCAGTCGCACCGAGGCATTATTGGCGGATATCTGTTGGGATTGTGCAAATGCTTCGACTGTGACACCACCGAGGTCAACTTGTTCAATCGCGGTGCGATACTCGCTTTTTAGATCGTGAATCACGTCTCCGATGCAGGCACAGAC
>PLZC01000421.1 GCA_003151985.1 Acidobacteriaceae bacterium | reverse complement strand
TTGAGCCCGCGCTCGGCCTGCTGCAATCGTCGCTTGCCTTCAAAGGCAAATGGCCGCGTAACCACGGCCACGGTAAGGATGCCCATCTCGCTGGCTAGCGAAGCGATTACAGGGGCCGCGCCAGTTCCCGTCCCACCGCCCAGGCCTGCGGTGACAAAAACCATGTCGGCCCCTTCCAGAGCCTCAATGATCTTCTCAGAATCCTCCAGCGCAGCGCGGCGGCCCACGTCGGGGTTGGNNCATGGGAGACCTTGAGCGCCTGCACGTCGGTGTTGGCGGCAATAAACTCCACCCCTTCCAGGCGCGCCTGAATCATGCGGTTCACTGCGTTGTTGCCGCCGCCGCCCACGCCGATCACCTTGATGCGGGCTCCTCGGGGGCTCTCTTCGTGATATTGAATGCGCATCTCACCGGCTTCGTTTCTCTGCTCTTCCATAGTCGCCACTGCCTCCTGATTGGCTAGGGACTTCCGACTTCTAAAAACTCGCTGCAAAAATGGCGCGCAGCTTTGCGCGCAAGCTGTGACTCTCTGCCGCCCTTGTCACGCGCGTGCGGTGGGCATACAAAAGCATGCCAATAGCTGTAGAAAAGCTCGGACTGACCAGTTCGACGGGCATGTTGGAAAGCCGCACCGGCACCCCAGTCCGAGCCGGTACCCGCAACTGGCTTTCTGTCACATCCAGCATTCCGGGCAAATTCGCGCCTCCGCCGGTGAGCACGCAGCCGGCGCCAAGCGCATCCACCACGCCGCCCTGGCGCAGGCTCTCCTTCACGTAATAGAGCAGCTCGCGGGCTCGCGGCTCAAGAATCTCTGCGATGGTGCGCAGGCGCAGAATTTGCCGGTCAGGATTGGCGATCTCAATCTCCGCATCCTGCGGCACTGCTGTGACTACGGCATTGCCAAACTGGCGTTTCAATTGCTCGGCCTCGGCCACCGGCATCTGCAAACCCACGGCCAGATCGTTGGTAAAGTGTGCCCCGCCAATGGGGACACAAGCCGTGTGAGCCACCGCGCCCTCGAAAAAGACCACCAGGTCGCTGGAGTGGGCGCCGATATTCACCAGGCATACGCCAAGTTCCCGCTCATCGGCTGAGAGAGTGGACTCCGCGGCGGCAATCGACTCCAACACCGCCTCTGTTACGGCGAGCCCAGCCCGATTTGCGCAGGTCACCGTGCTTTGCAGTGCGCTGCCTGAGCACGTGGCAATATGGAGGTCAACCTCAAGCCGCGCGCCCACCATGCCGATGGGATCGAAGATGCCCGGCTGGTCGTCGAGGACAAACTGCCGGGGCAGCAGGTGCAGAATCTCCCGGTCGGGGGGCCGCTCGATTGCCCTCGCCCGGTCCACGGCATACTTCACGTCTTCCTTGGCGATTTCGCGCATGCGGTTCCCCAGCAGGATTCCGCCGTTTGTATTGACGCCGCGAATGTGCGGACCTCCCACGCCCACCACGCACTCATCGATATTGGCGCGCGCCACCCGCTCCGCCTCCTCGTTGGCTGCCTTCACTGCCTTGAAGGCCGGCCCGAGTTCTGCGATCAGCCCCTTGCGCATCCCGGCCGATTCAACCATACCGTGCCCGCGATAGCGTAGCGCCCCCTCATTCAGGTCGGCCGCCAGCACGCGCGTCCACGCGCTGCCGATGTCCAGCACTACGATCAGGTTGTCCTGCTTCTGGCTCATCGTTTCGGACTCACTGACCCTGCCTTGCAACCGTGGCGGGGTGGGCTTTCTTCTGCTTGTTCGCAAACAGCGCGGTGCGTTTGGCCTCCGCGCGCTTCTTCTTGTCTTTGGCGGCCTTGTCTCTGGCAGCCTTGTCTCCGGCAGCCTTGTCTCTGGCGATCCTGTCCTTCGCGGTGTTCGTCGGCTTTTGAGTTGTCCTGGCAACCGGTTTCTGGACCCCATGTCCAGGCTTTGGCTTCGCCGGTGTCGCTGTAGGGAGGGTCATTTCCGCGGATTTCCCTGCCGACGAGCCGTCGTCGCCGGTCTTCGCGTCCGTTGTTTCGGTGGCTTGCGCCACACCGGTCCCGGGGATCATCTCCAGAACCACCTGCTGGTCATAGCGGAGATCGACTGCTGCAAGCTTGGGATATTGCTGCAGCCACTCGGCGATGTGCGCCTGGAAACGCTGGTAGCGCTCAAGGAAACGGTCCTCTCCAAAATGAGCCAGGATATCCGTGCCCGGCTCGGGCATAAGCACCTTTGCGTCTTCAGGATCTTTAAGGTCAATTTCGGAGATCTGCGCGGAAAGATGCTGGTTGTTGGCATCCAACTCAGCCAGCAAGCGCCCGTAGGCCGCCATGCGGCCTTTTCGCTCAGAGACCGGCTCATGCGGATCAAACCCCGTCACTACCGGGAACGAGTAATGATGCTTCGCCATCGTGGCCGCCGGCATGGCGAGCAGCACGCCGCCCGCGTCGATCAGCCCAATCTGCTGACCCTCGCGCACAAAGGCCACCGGCTGGCGCTCCACCACGGCGACGCGAATCTGGTTCGGGAGCAGCCGCATCACCGTGGCCCGCTCCACCCAGGGAATTTGTTCAAGCTGCCGGCGCCGCTCGGCCAGGGGAACAAAGAAGATGTTGCGCCNNCCGATGTCTTCGCCGAAGACGGGCAACATCTCCCCCCGGCTTACCTGGGTAAGGCCGGAAGCCTCGATGTTGCCTGCGCCGGCAATACGGAACCGCGCATCGCGTTCAAGGTGAGTCTTGAAAAGAATGTAGACGGTGACCAGGCCGCCCAGAACGATCAGCGCGCCGAGCGATAGGAATATCCGGCCCCAGGTGCTCGCGGGCCGCCACCAGGGCCTGGGAGTGTCGTCGTCGAACCGCCTCTCCCGGCGCGACCCGGCCTGCTCCTGCGCGTAGGGAAGTCCCCCGCCTGCGCGGCCCCAATCAGGGCGTGAGGGATCGTCGCTATCGGGGTCCGCCATCTCGAGCGGCATGCCCGGCAAGGCGCGCCCGTTCGGGGGCACACCCTGCTGCACGCGCCGGTAGCGGGTCTCCGTGGGCGCTTCATCCTCCCAGTCCAGTGAACGGTTTCGGTTAGAGCCTTGTGTGATCACGCCTGAGCAAGGTCGTGAGTTTCGCCAGATTTCACTATATCCCCAAGCCAGCCGCTTTTAGCCGCGATGGCTCGGGGGGAACCCGCACCGTTACGGGGCGCAGACATTTTCGTCTCAAATTACTGTTGCAGCCGCGCGCCAAGTTCCTTTTCGGCCTTTCATTAGTCCGCCGAAAAACTCCCTCCACGGCGCTTTTGTGTCAGCCCCCCACCGCCTTCGCCGGCCCATCGACCGATGAACCTGGGTCGACCGATGCTTTCCGCCAACCTGCTAACTCGCCAACCCGCGCAGCGGGGCTAACTCACTGCATCTATTTGGAAGATAATTCGCTGCCCTCAGGGAGGACGGAGGGAGCTGCGGACTTTAACAAGGCTGCTGAAAAACTCCATTTTGGGGGCTTTGTAACAGGGCACGACTTTAGTCGTTCCGATAAAGCCAATGAAATCACAGGGCTTTAGCCCCTGCTGAAGTTCCTTGGGCCAAATCTCTCGAAATCAAGGTCTTCTTCCGCAGCCTGTTTAGCCCGGGGGGGCAGCCCGTCACGACGCCGCTTCCAGCGTGAAAGAGTTCGTCCCCGAAGGATGCAACACCAGCGGGATGGAAGACCGATTCGGCCTCGCATGCAGATGCTTTGACTCCAGCCATGCGGACAGCCGCGCATCGTGAATCTCCGGTTGGTCGACCCAAAAATCCGGAGCCAGTCTGCACTCAATCCGCAAATGCCCTATATGTAATTCGATGAACGCATTGTGCTTTGGGAAAAAGCGCCTAGCGTTGCTTGCGCCCACATGGAGCCCGGTATTCTCGAGCCCGTTGCTTTGAGTCTTGACTACCATTGCTCACCTCCGTGCATTTTCAAGGCAAGTCAACGACAGTCTCAGGTTCAATAGGAAGCCGCTAGCTGATGGGGGAATTCATTAGTGCGAATCTCTCGTTTGAAACTCACCAGCCGGTATGGGGATGTATTGAGATTATGGCCTGACTCTCCGTCCTTGTCAAGGACTCAGTGGCAATAATTTAGGCTGCTGCCGTTGGCTGGAAAACAGGCTGCGCCAGCCATAGCCGGAGACTATGGCTGCAATGAATGCGCCATAGTTTAGAAGTATTGGACAACAGACTCGCCGGCCTTGACTCTGAAGGTGTCCACTTGGGATGGCAGTCAGAGGAACCTGCGTTCTCATATCACACGGCTCTTCATAGCCCTGCGTTTGCCTCTCGCGAGGACAAACCTTCTCTGGAAGAAAAGGCTCATCCTGGTTGCCCAGTTGGCCCCACCCTCCGTCGAGCTATGTCATCCCCTTCGCTCCCCGTCCATTACAGACGCTTCAACGC
>PLZC01000449.1 GCA_003151985.1 Acidobacteriaceae bacterium | reverse complement strand
TGTCCGAACAACCGGGACCACCTCAGTCTTCCCTCTGCGAGATGACGACTACTCACCCTTCACACTCTACGGGGAAAGCAAGGTGGCGACAGAAAAGCTCGTACGTTCGAGTAAACTGGAGATTCCCTGGACGTTGATTCGGCCAACCTCGATTTGGGGGCCTTGGTTTCGCATTCCCTATCGTATGTTCTTCGATACGGTGCGTCGAGGAGTGTATGTGCATCCGAACGGCAAGAAGATCAGCAAGTCCTATGGCTACGTAGGTAATGTTGTCTACCAGATCCGGCAACTTCTTTCCGTTGAACCATCGAGGATTAACAAGCGAACATTTTACGTCTCCGACGATCGGAATATGGATGTCCTGGAGTTCGCCCAAGCGATACAACAGGCCTTTGGAGCTCCCAAGGTACGACAGGTCCCAATGTCTGTGCTGCGAGTGCTGGCTTATGCTGGAGATACCCTCAAAAAGATGGGTGTCTCGAACCCTCCACTTACATCGTTTAGACTTCGCAACCTTCTAACTCCGATGAACTATGACATGTCGGCGACGCGCGAAGTGGCTGGCCCCGCCCCATATTCTTTGCATAAGGGTGTTCGCGAAACCGTAGATTGGATCCTTCGACATGGATGAGTCGCGGCAGTACCAGGACTTGAGCCGTTTTCGAATGCCGAAGGGCTTTCGTGGGCGCTCCCCTGCCCTGGTTCAGATCTGGTGGATTGTCCAGGACACACTCTTTCGCATGTCGCCTCAGATATTCTATGGCTGGCGGAACTTTCTCCTCCGATCGTTTGGAGCGAAGATCGGCAAGAAAGTGCAGATTCGCTCAACAACCCGGGTGACTTATCCTTGGAAACTAACGATAGGCGACTATGTCTGGGTTGGGGACGATTGCACTTTCTATACTCTTGGTGAAATCATCGTTGGTTCGCATGTGGCCATTGCGCATGATGTGTATTTCTGCACCGGCATACACGATTACACTAAGATCGACTTTCCCATCGGACAGAAGCCGATACGAGTCGAAGATGAAGTATGGCTGCCGAACGATGTATTCATCGGCCCGGGCGTCACGATAGGCAAGGGATCGGTTGTCGGGGCGCGCAGCACAGTTTTAAACGATCTTCCCAGCGGCATGATTTGTTACGGCAACCCCGCCAAAGCGATCAGACTGCGCGAGCGGTTAGGTTAGCCTCGACCGATCGGCAACCCTGCGATCGTAATCTGTAACTTGGGTGTCTTTCCTCATGCGAATTCTGGTAAACGAATTTTGCGGCCATCCGTTTCAGATCGAACTGAGTCGTGAGTTGGCGCAACGGGGCCACACTGTCATGCATGTCTATTTTGCCGACAACCACTCCACGCCAAAGGGAGACACAGAGTCGGGAAGAAGCGGGTCTTCTAATTTTGTTATCGAGGGATTGCATGTTCCCATGAAGTTTTCCAAACACTCCATCCGCACCCGGAGAAGAGTCGATATCGCTTACGGGAAGGCGGTGGCAAGCAGGGCCGCCGCGTTTCGACCTGATGTTGTGATATCTGCGAACATGCCTCTGGATGGCCAGCGGATTCTACTGGACGCGGCTAAGTTGCAAAATGCCAAATTCATATTTTGGTTGCAGGATATTTATAGTTCCGCCGTCCGATTCGTGCTCAAAAGGAAATTGGGGCTTCTCTCGACAATTGCCGGGGCCTATTACGAGCGGGTGGAAAGGAAACTGCTTAGAAGTTCCGATGCTGTGATCTGTATCGCTCCGGAATTCAGGAGGATCGCCATAGCATGGGGAGTTGAGTCTTCGCACGTTCACTTAATAGAGAATTGGGCGCCGCTTGACGAAGTAATTCCAATGGACAAGGATAACGCGTGGTCTCGTGAACATGGGCTAGCAGGGAAGTTCTGTTTTATGTATAGCGGCACACTGGGCATGAAGCATCGTCCCGAGCTACTGTTGGAATTGGCACGTCATCTGGAAACCAGAGCCGATGCCAAGTTAGTGGTCATCGCCGGAGGGGCCGGCGCAGAGTGGCTTCGCGAGAACGCGACCGGTGTCCGAAAGGAAACACTCGAGATTTTACCCTTCCAGCCCTACAACAGGCTTTCTGAAGTCTTGGGAGCATCCGATGTGCTGCTCGCTTTGCTCGATTCCGAAGCCGGAGCTTTCGCCATACCTTCCAAAATACTCTCGTATTTATGCGCGGGCCGCACCTTGCTGGTTGCAGCGCCAACAGAGAACCATGCGGCAGCAATTGTGAAACGGGCAAATGCCGGGGTTGTGATTTCATCCGATTGCGGAAGCGCAATTGTGGATGCCGCGGAAAGTCTTATGGAGAGCGCCGAATTGCGTAATCAGTATGCGACCTGTGCCCGAGCTTACGCTGAGCGTTCCTTTGGTATCGAGAATATCGCGGGGCAGTTTCTTGAAGTGATTGCAAACTGCTGAACCTCCGACGGAAGTTCTAGCAGGGATGTTGCGAACGAGCCCGCAATGGCCCGAAGAGCTGGATTCAGAAAGGAGAATTTGAAATGAAACTTAACAATCAAAATGTTGTTATCTGCGGGGCAGGAGGCTTTATCGGCGGTCACTTGGTCAATCGCCTCCTGAAGCAAGGCATCCGCACGGTGCGGGCAGTCGATGTGAAGCCACTCGACGAGTGGTGTCAAAAGTCTCCGGAAGCGGAAAACCTGGTCATGGACCTTCGCGAGAAGGAAGCATGTTATCAGGCAGCGAAAGGTATGGAAGTGGTTTTCCAATTTGCGGCGGATATGGGAGGCATGGGATTCATTGAAAACAATAAGGCCCTCTGCATGCTCAGCGTGCTTGTGAGCACCCATATGTTGCTGGCTGCTCGAGATAGTGGTGTCGAGCGATTGTTTTATTCCTCGTCTGCCTGCGTTTACAATGGCGACAAACAGACAAGCCCTGACGCTGCAGCCTTGAAAGAGGAAGATGCCTATCCCGCTCTCCCAGAAGACGGATATGGCTGGGAGAAGCTCTTTGCCGAGCGCATGTGCAGGCATTTTGAAGAAGACTTCGGCTTACAGTGCCGAATCGCCCGGTTTCATAACGTCTATGGGCCGCTTGGAACCTATGAGGGTGGACGCGAAAAGGCTCCCGCTGCAATTTGCCGCAAGGTGATTGAAGCCAAGATCACCGGAAAACATGAAATCGAAATCTGGGGCAGCGGGAATCAAACGCGGAGCTTTATGTATATCGATGACTGCACCCGGGGCGTACAGGATATTCTGGAAAGCGATATTCGAGAGCCCATTAACCTGGGAAGCAGCGAACTGGTAACCATCAACCAACTTGTCGATATTGTCGAAGAGATTGCCGGCATTAAGCTCAATCGGACTTACAACCTGGATGCTCCGAAAGGAGTGAACGGGCGCAACAGCGACAATACCAAGATCAGGCAGTATCTGGGTTGGGAGCCTTCCATTCGCCTGAAGGATGGCATGGCCAAGACCTATAAATGGATTGAAAGCCAGATTCTTGCGCCCGTAACCAAATGACTTCTGGAGAACGCGCGACCCGATAGCTGCTACCTGGCCTCGGCGAGTCCGCTATTGGCTGGCCTAGGTCCCGCTAATGGTCGTCTTTGGAGCATCCAATAGAAGAGTAAGGGTAGTAAGTGCACGGGGTCGCGTGCGGCGGATCTGAAGTTCGGCCGGGGGACAACCTCAAGCAGATGCATCCGGCTAGGGAATCGGGGCGAAAGAATGAAGAAGGCTTTGGTCACAGGAGTTACGGGTCAGGATGGTTCCTACCTGTCGGAGTTCTTGCTCAACAAAGGTTATGAAGTTCATGGAATCAAGCGCCGTTCCTCGCTTTTTAACACACAGCGAATCGACCATCTGTATGAGGATCTGCACTCCGGCCGACCCCGCTTTGTTCTCCATTACGGCGATCTCACCGACACTTCTAGCCTGGTGAATACGATTCAAAAAATCCAACCCGATGAGATTTACAATCTAGCTGCACAGAGCCACGTAATGGTCTCGTTTGAGGAGCCAGAGTATACGGCGAATGCCGATGCGTTAGGCGCGCTGCGCATTCTGGAGGCCATCCGGTTGCTGGGAATGGCTGCCAAGACTCGCTTTTATCAGGCTTCCACCTCGGAGATGTTCGGCTTGGTCCGGGAGACGCCGCAATCCGAGACTACCCCCTTCTATCCCCGCTCTCCGTATGGCGTGGCCAAGGTCTACGGCTATTGGATCACTGTGAACTACCGCGAGTCCTATGGCATGTACGCGTGCAATGGGATTCTCTTCAATCACGAGTCGCCGGTTCGCGGCGAAACATTTGTAACCCGTAAGATTACCCGTGCGCTCGCCCGCATCAAACTCGGGTTGCAGGACTGCCTCTACCTCGGCAATCTGGATTCCCTGCGCGACTGGGGCCATGCCCGGGACTTTGTGGAGGCACAGTGGCTGATGATGCAGCAGGAGACAGCGAAGGACTATGTAATTGCCACCGGCGAGCAGCACAGCGTTCGCGAGTTTGTTGACCTTGCCGCGGAGCAACTGGAGATGCCGCTTCGATGGGTTGGAACCGGTGTGGACGAGTACGCCGTCAACGATCATGGTCAGATTCTCGTGCGTGTTGATCCTCGATACTTCCGCCCTGCCGAAGTAGAGACCCTGCTGGGAAACCCGGAAAAGGCCCGTCGCGAACTGGGTTGGGAGCCGCGTACCACTTTCCGCGAGCTTGTAACCGAGATGGTCACCGAAGACCTGAAGTTGGCCAGGCGCGATTTGTTGGTTCACAAACACGGCTATGAGACGGTTGCCGGCTTCCACGAGCATTGAGCGTGGGGATGCAATTTCTGGCCGTGAAACTCCCAATCCCGTGGTGGAGGATTCATGAATCAAGACAGCCGAATATATGTGGCCGGACATCGTGGATTGGCCGGGTCGGCATTGGTGCGCAGCCTGGAGCGCCACGGATTCCGAAATCTCATCCTCCGAACCCGCGTTGAGCTGGATCTCACCCAAGCCGAGGCCGTCGATAATTTCTTCGCCGCGGAACGCCCCACTCATGTTTTCCTGGCAGCCGCCAAGGTAGGTGGCATTCAGGCGAATAACACTTATCCGGCGGTGTTTATCCGGGACAACCTGGCGATCCAGACCAATGTGATCGACGCTGCTCACCGGTATGGCGCCGAACGGCTCTTGTTTCTCGGTTCAAGTTGCATCTACCCTCGCGATTGCCCTCAGCCCATTCGCGAGGAGTACCTGCTGACCGGACCGCTGGAGGCAACGAATCGTCCATACTCGGTGGCCAAGATCGCGGGGGTCGAAATGTGCTGGTCATATAACCGGCAATATGACACGCAGTATCTTGCCGCAATGCCCACCAACTTATACGGACCCGGCGACAATTACGATCTCGAGAATTCCCATGTGCTGCCGGCTTTGATCCGCAAGATCTACGAGGCGAAGCAGACCGGCATGAGCGAAGTGGTTGTTTGGGGCACCGGGAACCCCTTGCGCGAATTTCTCTTCAGCGATGACTTTGCCGATGCGTGCATGCACCTGATAACTCTTCCCGACGAGATATATGGGACGTTGATAAGTGGGGACTTTGCGCCATTGGTCAATGTCGGGTATGGCTCAGATGTGACCATCCGGGAGCTCGCGAAGATCGCCTGCAAGGTCCTCGGCTTCGAAGGCGACTTGGTTTTCGACACTTCCAAACCCGATGGAACACCGCGCAAACTTCTGGATTCCAGCCGATTGCGCGCGCTCGGCTGGAAGCCAAAGGTGGATATCGAATCCGGCATCAGCCAGGCATTCGGCGCCGCCAAGCAGTTACTTGACGAACAACTGGCCGCCAACGCCAAGTAGAGCACCGGCAAGGCTCTGCACAGGAAAGCCGCGTCCCTTGTCGAACGAGGATAGTGAATGAGAATTCTGCATGTTATACCATCGATAGATCCAGCCTCTGGCGGCCCCGTCGAGGGGATTAAACAATTCTGTCATATCTATCGTTCTGGCGGTCACGAAGTTGAAATTGCTTCCATGGACTCACCCGAGACGGCGAGTGGCGTTGCATTTCCCGCAAAAGTGCATGGGCTAGGTCCTGGCATTGGTACCTACAGATATACAAGCCACGCTATCCCATGGCTCAGAAAGAATGTCTCGCGCTTTGACATTGTTATCGTCAATGGCATCTGGCAATTCAACGCCGTTGCTGCCCATCGCGCTCTCTCCGGGACTGGCATTCCTTATCTTGTCTTTACGCATGGAATGCTCGATCCCTACTTCAAAGAGCGATTTCCGCTCAAACATCTGAAAAAGGTCGTCTACTGGCACAGCTTCTTGCAAAAAATCCTGCGCGACGCCCAAACAGTCTGCTTCACTTGCGAAGACGAGAAGATTCTGGCGCGACAGTCGTTCTCTCATTACCAGGTAAATGAAACGGTTGTGCCTTACGGCACTTTCGGTCCCGATTGCGACACCACGGTCGCCGCAGAAGATTTCCTGCTTCACTGGCCCGAACTGCGCGGCAAACGGCTGGCGCTCACTCTTGGTAGAATTCATCCAAAGAAGGCGGTCGACGTCTTGATCCAGGGATTCGCTGCTACTTTGGCAGGAGACGCTCGTTGGCGCCTGGTCATTGCGGGTCCCGACCAAATCGGATGTCAGAGGGAACTGGAAGCGCTGGCACTCAACCTTGGCGTGGCTGATCGAATCACATGGACCGGAATGCTGAAGGGCCCACTCAAGTGGGGTGCCTTCGCAGCCGCGGAGATATTTGTGTTGCCTTCGCATCAGGAAAATTTCGGAATTGTTGTCGCTGAGGCTCTATCTTGCAGTCTCCCGGTTATCCTGTCGAACAGAGTCAATATTTGGCGAGAGATCGTAGCTTACGGAGCCGGATTCGCCGGCCCGGATACGATCGAAGGAACTAAGGCCTCCCTCAATCGCTGGTCTTCCCTTACCGGCGAGGAAATCGAGAGCATGCGACACAGAAGCAGGCAATGCTTCGATGAAACGTTCAACTTCAGAGTCACCTCCAGGAAGTTATTGGACACTTTCGAGCGAGTGGCACAATCCAACCCGAGATTTCGCTCCTCGGTGCAAAATGCGTCGAGCCACAGCGAGCAAGGCGCACCGCTCACTTGAACTACGCTTCCGGCTTGAAAAGCGGGAGTCGACGGTATCGGCGTGCCCTCCCGATCTCGACCGTACAGTTACAAGAGATAGAGCCGATTGGACGACAGAAAGTTAAGGCCACAGAAGTTCATATATAGACACCCAACCTCGTTCGCGCATACATTCCTAATCAAGATTGAAACCTTGACCTCTAAGCTCGTAGGGGTCTTCAGAGGACCATGCTCAATCGAATTCTCAAGATGCTCGGCGCGATGGGCGCAGGCGTAGGCGTCACTCTCATCACGCAGTTTTTGTTGCCGCCCGCCTTCATTCACTACTATGGCATGAACCAATATGGTGAGTGGCTCGTACTATCGGCAACCCTCGCCTATTTATCAACTTTGAACTTCGGCATCACCACCTATGCCACCAACGAACTGACCATGCTGCATAAGCGTGGAGAGATGAGCAGGTACCGCGAAATTCAAGGCAGCACTTTGGCTCTGCTGTTGTGCGCGGCTTGCATCGGTCTCGCGATTACCGCTAGCGTTTTCTTCCTGCCGTTGGCCAGGTTGCTGCATCTGTCGTCCATCAGTCCGTCGGACGCGCGCATGACGGCTTTCCTCCTCGGCCTGCAAATGGTCGTTAACCTTGTGGCGGCCTACTACAACAACCTTTTCATGGTGGTGGAGAAGACTCACAGGGGGCTGATCTGGTCCAGCGCGCGCAGAATGAGCGGGACGATTGTCAGCCTTCCCTTCATTATGTTTGGGTTTTCGTTTTCCGCTATCGCTTTCTGCCAGCTTGTTGTGCTGGTCATCGTAAGTCTGATTTCGGTCTACGATCTTAGACGCTTCATGAGAAATCTGCCATTGGGACTTGAGGGAGCTACCTGGAAGACGGCAAAACAGACCCTAGCGCCCAGCGGCATGTTCGCCATGATCTTTGCGCAACAGTTCCTGATCTTCCAGGCCCCTGTCATCATGTTGCAATGGATACTCGGACCGGAGGTGGTCGTACTGTTCACAATCAGCCGCACGATTCTCTCCACTGCGCGGCTAGTGCTGGCTTCTCTTTCCGTTTCCATTTCTCCTGAGATTACTCTTAGCTTTGCGAATAAAGATCTGAAGAAACTACTGAATATCTTTCACTATTCAGAGAAGGTCGTCTTCAGCGTGATTCCAATTACCAATCTCGGAGCATTTCTCGTTTCGCCGATTCTCCTGAAGATATGGCTGCACAAACCTCTCCTCTTCGACCTTTACACCTACGGATTGATGGCCCTGATTTCCGGCGCTATGAGTATGCGGGAGCACAAGCAATACTTCCAATACTCGACCAATACACATAAGCGCTTGGCGCTTATCATCTTCTTTGGAAACCTGCTGATGCTTGCCGTCAGCGTTCCGCTTACGCAGAGATTCGGCCTTTACGGATTCATGTATGCCTGGTTGGTTTCCGAGGCGGCGCAAATGGGACTTATCTACTATGAGAACCGCAAGCTGTTCCATTTTGATCCGTCAATTAATTTGGTTCCGGTGTTGAAGCTAACTCTGGTAATGATTCTCTCGCTGCCTCTTTGTGCCGGAATGATCCACTACGCCCTGCAATACTCGATCGCTGTAGTCGGCGCGATCGCGATGGCCGGTATGGCGATAGTCGCCGTTGAATCGTATTTTGTCTTTGGGCTAAAAGACGTTTGGCTCGAGTTTCAGCGCCGGAAGTCTCGCATCACCGTGAGCAATGCGCAGGCGCTATAGATCTTCGCCTGCGAGCTAACTCAGAGTCGGCTGGCAGTTGGGAAAGTGCCCCGCGACAAACTAAAAGCTAAATCAATAAGCAATAGAGTATTCAGACGTTGCCTGGCGTCTGGCAAGTAGTTATGGTGGAGGCGGCGGGAGTCGAACCCGCGTCCGAAATCGCTGTCAGCCAGGAGAGTCCATGCTCAGTCCGGTTCCGAAGATTTCACGTCATGCGCTCAGAACGGACAAGATGCACATGAAGCTAGTCCGATAATCTCGCGTAAAACGACACGGACCGAGCCGTCTACGCCAGCCTGCTGAATGACGTCCGCTCGCGGCCCACAGGCGAAACCGCGGAAGACGGCAGCTTAGTTAATTAAGCTGCAAGTGCCAGATTATCGTTGGCAACTTTTGTTTTGCAGGCGATTACGGGTGCCCACACCCCGACATGCCTCCTAAGCCGCAATCGATCCCGTCGAAACCGTGACGCCCCCAAATGCCGGGTGCGAGCCGGGCCAACTGGCTCGTGCTGCATGATTCGATTCTACGCCAATTTTGAATCCGGGGTTCGGGCGCCTACTGCTTCTCCAAATCGATGCTCTCATACTCGTGCCGGCTGATGGCGGCGCGAATCTCGGCCGGCGTCTTGCCTAGTCGGGTCATCCGGTAGGCCAGAAAGGCCTCCTTGGCACAAGTAGAACACTCGGTGCCATGCAAACCCTCGTAGCAACTGCGCAGGCTGGTGTGGCCAAGCGCTCGGTCGCAACGGCAGTTGCACGGAAGCTGGTAGATCACGCTGCTGATCTTGATCGCCTGTTGGTAGACGTGGAGCTGCCAGGGATAGCGGAAATTCTCGCCCTTCAATTGATCTCCGGAGAGAATTGAGGGTAGGGCGCTCACCTTGAGGGGGGCGGTGGCATGATAAGCGGGAACGTCGTCGGCGGGGTTTGACCACTGCGCATAGCTGGCCGCGGTGATGGCGAAGGCAACCAGACTGAGTATCCAGAGGCGCTTTGTCCAATTTTTCATGGCTATTCTCTCTTGCGTTTATTCTAAACCAGGGCAAATTACATGTGTCGGGATGGAGCCGGAGGAGAGTGTCTGTGGGCAAAAAAAAACGGCACGAACGTTTTGCTGTTCGTGCCGGGAGGCCAGTGACGCAAACTACTTCCAGCTCGAAGGTGGCATGCTCTACCACCTCGTCACTGGAATATATACAACGTAACATAGAATCGGTCGAAAGCAAATACAAAAATCGAAATTATTTTTGCAGTACATCCAGGCAATCTTTTGCGGCGCACGAGCATCAAAACCCGACTTTTTACTTGGTAAGGCGGCTTGCCAGAAGAAATCGAGTGCGTGTCAGTCATGGCAAATGAAATAGAATCAACAGCTTCATCCTCCTCAAAACCGATGTTCGCTCTTCCCGCCCGGCCTTCAAGTTGGTTGGGGATCGGAATTGTTGCGGCGGCTTCGGCGCTGGCCAGCGGCCTGGCAGTGGCTTGGTGGTACCGAAAAACCCTCTACTCCCTCCACAACGCCGGACAGGAATCACAATCTTCGACGTCCGAGGTGCCGGAAGAGAATCCATCCGACGAGATGTGATCACGGAGGAATCGTGTCAGTTTAATTTGTCAACCGTGCTGGCAAGATCGAAGTCCTTTGTGGTTAACCCGCCGGCGTCGTGAGTTACCAGCCCGAAACGAACCTTGTTGTAGCGAATATCGATATCCGGGTGGTGCCCGGCCTTCTCAGCCAGCTCAGCCACCCGGTTGACGAAGCTCATAGCGGCCCGGAAGTCGTCAAATTTGAAGGTGCGTGTCAGTTCGCCGGATTCGATCTGCCAATCGGTAAGAGTGCTCAGACGGCCGGATACATCTGCTTGAGAAAGCGCGGGCATATGTCTGCTCCAAAAGTGGGGAACCACGTTATATTTCTTGGATGCAAATCGGCCGGATCAGGAGCAAAAGGGTCAAATTGGCTTGGCTAATGGCGCGGCTGGTTTGAAACGGGCGTGAGGTCAAAGGTCGAAAACCGCCTGCTTTGGCCGGTGATCTCCGACCTCAATTCGTGCCAAAGTTCGTTGGGAATCTTGAGAAAAACCTCTACAACGGCGGGATCGAATTGCGTTCCGGAACACCGCAGGATTTCCTCACGCGCCGCATCAAAGCCCCGGGCCTTGCGGTAGGGGCGGTCGCTGGTAATTGCGTCCAGCGTGTCGGCTACGGAAAAAATGCGGGCCCCTATGGGAATCTCGTTTCCGCGGAGCCTGTTGGGGTAGCCGCTGCCATCATGGTGTTCCTGGTGGGTGAAGACTATCTCCGCGGCTCCGCTCAGAAATGGAATCTTGCGCAAGATGTGGTAACCGCGTCCGCAATGCTCGCGCATCACCTCCTGCTCTTCCGGCGTAAGCGTGTCCGGCTTTAGCAGGATTTCGTCGGGAATCGCCATCTTGCCGATGTCGTGGAGAAAGGCGCCGCGCGCGATCACCTTGATGTCTGCGGGGTTGATGCCCATGGCCCTGGCCAGCGCAATCGTGTAGGCAGTCACGCGTTTCGAATGTCCTTCGGTTTCGGAATCTTTCAGGTCAAGCGCATCCCCAAGCGCCTCGAGTGTCACATCGTAGGAGTGCTCGAGGTCTTCCATTGCCTGGCGCAGCATTTCCGTCCTGGCGCGTACCGCCTCCTCCAGGCTCTGCTGGTAGCTGTGACTTTCCTGCAGTTCCTGACGCCGGGTGAGTGCTCGCTGCACTGTGCTGATCAGGTGCTCGCGCTCGAAAGGCTTGAGCAGGTAGTCATAAGCGCCACGGCGCATCGCATCAATGGCCACGCTGATATCGTGAATTGCGGTGACCATGACCACCGGAAGTTGCGGCTGCTGGCTATGGATTTGCTCCAGCAGAGCGATGCCGTTTCCATCCTGCATCACGATATCGCTCAGCACCAGGTCAAAAGCGTTCCGCCCCAGCAACGCAATGGCTTCCCGGCCGCTGGCACAGGATTGTACGTTATACCCTTGGCGCTCGAGGGTGGCGCTTATCATCGACCGCACGGGCAATTCGTCGTCCACGACCAGGATCCTTGCCGGTCCGCGTAGTCTCGAGGCGGGGCGCGCCTCCGCTTCCGCGGGAGGGTTTCCCGCCGAATCAGGCGATTCCGGCTCTGCCAACTTCAATGCCAAGCCCCGTCCTCTCAATTCCTTCGCTTTGCCGATGCTCAGATTGCCCGGCTCATGGGCGAGTTGGAAATGCAGCAAATGGCCATCCAGGCTATGTATGGATCCCTACTGTTCATTACGAATGCGGAGCGAAATAGTTCAAATCCCCCGACGATATGCGCCAAGCCGACAACCCCCGAGCAGTCTAAACCGATAATAAGCAAACGCTACGCCCACTTTTGGTCATGCGCAATCCCGCTTAAGTAACATGCTTCTCCTCGAATACTGAAAATGGGAATTCAAGTTGGATGGGCCCGAAGATGCACTAGCACCCGGGGACGTGAAATCTTCAATCACTGCTCTCATTTAATGGTCAAGGTGCCAGGGGCTGAGTTTGTGGTATTTGCCGACGACGGCGCGCTTGAATAGGGAAAACGCATCTTCTATGGTCTGAGCCAGCGTCCAGTTTTTGTCTACAAGCTCTTGGCTGTGATTGCCTTGTGAGTGCTCACTCCGCCGGCCCGTCGGCCGTGAATGGTGAGCAGCAGGGCTTCTCCGTGGCGCGGAAATTCATCAGTTCGATGCGCACCTGGTCAGGGTCATACATGTTGAATTGGCGCTTGCCGTCCCTGCCTGTTTTCGGGCTGTCGTCATGTACGCCGCTCAACCGGTTGCCGGCTATGAGCGTCTTTTGCGCCTCGTCCACCGATGCCACGCCGACGGAAACATGATCCAGCACGCCAAGCAGGCGCTGCGTCATGTTGGGCGGCAGGCCGGGACCGGAGGCGCCGCTTTCCAGCATATATTCCAGCCAGTCGTGGCTGTCGGGAGTCTGCTGGCTAACCCAATCGACCTTGCCCTCTTTCATGCCGCCCCACCAATAGGGTCGGAACCCGAGCAGGTCGCGATAAAACGTATCTTCGACGGTCCGGTCCCGCACCAGGATTCCCACATGGATGATGTGGCGGCCAATCACATTGGGGGCGGCTACGGTCTTCGGCAAGCGGGCCGGCTGCACAAACTGGACTTTGTTGTCTTCCGGGTCGGCGACGCTGAACCAGCGGCTGCCGTCAGCGCCCTTGCTCACTGAGGCCGGAGTCTTCCAGCTTTTGGCGGCAAGATACTTGCGCATTCCCTCCGCGTCGTCCGTGTTGAGGGCAACGTGGTCAAGCCGGTTGATGCCGGAGCCAGTTGGCAGCGGCAACACTTCAACAAACTGCACGTCGTTGAAGGCGTAGCGGACACCTTTCGGATTTTCGGGATCGGGCACCTTTACCGCGCCAATCGTCGCGCGGTAGTAGTGGTCGGTGGCGGCTGCGTCCGACGTATAAACGGCCAGGTGCGAAATCCCCGTGATTTTTGGCCGGACGGGGGCTGTTTGCGCGGCAGCGGCGAAGGTAAGAGCTACGGCAAAAGCGGCGGTGAGGACTCTCAAATACACTTTGCACCTCAAATGTTGTGGCCGGTCAACCATAAATCGGTTCAGTCGTCTGTGCAAGCTGCGAATGCACTCCAGGCACACAGAGAACGCGTTCCTGACCGGCAAACCGCAATGGCAAGCCAACGCCGGCCAGTTACAATTCTGCCATGCGTCTCATCCCATATCCTGCCCGCCTGGCTTCACTTACCGGTCTCTGCGTCGGTTTCATTACGCTTGCCGCCGTTGCTCAATCCGCACTCCCAACGGCTTCGTCCGCCGACCGCGCCCTGGCTCGCGAAATTTTCAAGGAACTCATCGAGATCAACACCACTGACACGCCGCAGGGCAGCGTAACCGCCGGCTCGGAAGCCATGCAAAAGCGGTTTCTGGACGCGGGCTTTCCTGCCGACGACGTTCATCTGCTCGGTCCCGATGAGCGGAAGAAAAACCTGGTAGTCCGCCTGCGGGCTACCGGCACGCCGACCGAAAAACCAGTGCTTTTTCTGTGCCATATGGATGTGGTGCAAGCCCTGCGATCCGACTGGTCCACCGATCCCTTCCAGTTTGTCGAGAAGGACGGCTACTACTATGGGCGCGGCACCCAGGACATGAAAAACTCCGACGCCGCCCTGGTGGCCACATTTCTCCGCCTGCACAAGGAGGGCTATAAGCCAAAGCGGGACTTGATTCTGGCGCTCACCGCGGACGAGGAGGGCGGCAAGTTCAATGGAGCGGCCTGGTTGGTGCGGGAGCATCGCGACCTGGTGGACGCCGCTTACGTCATCAATCCCGACTCCGGGGGCGTGGAAATGGACCACGGCAGGCCCGTGGTAGCGGATGTGGAGGCCACCGAGAAGGTCTACGCGGACTACCAGGTGACAGCCACGAATCCCGGCGGGCACAGTTCGCTGCCTCGGCCGGATAATGCCATCTATGAGTTGACTGCGGCCCTGAACAGACTGGCGGCGTACACATTTCCATTCGAGATGAACGAGGTGACCCGCACTTACTTCAAGAACCTCGCCGGGCAGGAGACGGGAAAAACGGCTGAAGACATTCGCGCCATTCTGGCGACGCCTCGGGATCTCGACGCGGCCGCCCGCCTGAGCGCCGAGCCGAGTTTCAACGCCAACTTCCGCACCACGTGTACAGCCACGCGGCTCAAAGCCGGGCACGCCAACAACGCTCTGCCGCAAACCGCCGAAGCCAACGTGAACTGCCGCATCTTCCCGGGGAACTCGCTGGAAGAGATCCGACAGCAACTCATTGGCGTCTTTGGCGACGCAAAGCTGAGCGTGAAATTCGTCTCCGATGCCGGAGAAGTGTCAGATACTGCGCCGGAAAGAAAAGCCATCGCCCCCCCGGCGCCGATACCGGCGGTCTTCCAGCCCTTGACCCGGATCACGCATGCCATTTGGCCCGGCATCCCTATAACCCCAGTGATGGAGAATGGGGCCACCGATTCCATCTACTTTGCTCTGGCGGGGATTCCCAGTTACGGCTACACGGCCATTGCATTGGAGCGGGATGACGTTCGCGCGCACGGGAAGGACGAGAGGTTGCCGGTAGACTCCTATTGGAAGTCGCTGGACTTCTTCTACTCGTTTGCCCGGGCGTTGGGCGGGGAATAAGAGTACAAAGAGTAATTCCAAACGCGGGGCTTACGTGTCCCCGCGAGCGTGGCCTTGGGCAGCGCAAAACGTTTGCCGGGTGCGATTTACTGGGCTGGCGGTGCGGGCTGGGCCGGCGCCTCTACCGGTGCCGGTTCGGCTGGCCGGGCTGGTTGGCCCTTGGACATGTTGCGAATGTAGGCGATCATGTTCCACACTTCGTCGTCCTTCGCGCGCCCCTCAGCCTCGGCAGGCATCTTCTCCCCTTTTCCATTGCGAATGGCCTTGAAAAGATCCTCATCTGTCTTGCCGGAAAGGGAGGCTGGGTCGGTCCAGTCGTCGAGTTTTAGCTGCATGCTGGTTGCCAGCTCGGTTTTGCCGTTGCCGTTGTCGCCATGGCACACCGCGCAATCGACGTTATACAGTTTCTTGGCTCGCGCTTGCCCTTCGGGGGTCACCTTATGGCTCTTGGCGGGAGCGGCAGAAGGCGCCTGGAATGCGGTCACCCCCTGAGGCAGGTGCGTCGGAGAGAACACGAGCAGGAGAACAGCAGAAAGTAACAGAATTGGATTCAACAAAGGAGCCTCCTCAGTTGCGGGTGCCAGTCTGAGGCATCTTGCAGCTGGAAATGTTATATCGCCCAAATTATAAGCCCAATTGAACGTACCTTGCTGCAATGGACGTCACCGGTCAGGGCAATCGCATGAATGTCCTCTGTTGTCGAGTTTTGCTCTTTTCGCCGCGTTCTCCAGGTCATCTGCTCCTTCCCTCCCGTAAGGGAGGAGGCGAAAATAGCCCAGGATGGAGCGCAGCGCAATCCTGGGACAGCAGCGTGGTCCAAGTTTTCGCGCCCCGTAGGGCCGCGATGAACCTTGTCCCGACGCGAAGCCGCGTTCATGCAATTGCCCTGCGTCACCGGTGATCTCCAAGTCTGACCCGCTGCAAACTCATTCGTGAACTTTCCGCGTTTCTTCACGGAAGAGCGCGCATCGCGACTATCGGGGCACCAAGGGAGGGTGGAGCTTTGTTGGGCAATCTCGAACGGAGCGCATTTCTGAGACATTCAGACATCTCGAGTTGGGACCGCGCTCACTGATAAACTGGGATTTCATGATTCTCCCGTTTGTCCGCGAAGTCTTCGCGGAGTTGGAGCACTCTCCGGGATTTGAGCGCGTACGAAGGCATCTGAGCCTGGGGACGGGGCGGAGGCGTGTGTCCGGCCTCACGGCTACGGCGCGCGCGGTGTACCTGCCGTTGATGGCGCGTGCAGCGCGGCAGATGGTTGTTGTGGTGGTTTCGGACAACAAAGCCGCCGAAGCGCTTGAACCCCTTCTCAAGGCCGGCTGCGAGCTTACCGGCGCGATGGACCCGGCGGGCGTGGTACGGCTGCCTGCTCACGATGTTCTTCCTTTCGAAAATCTATCTCCCCACCCTGACGTGCAGGAGCAGCGGGCCGCAGCCTTGTGGAAACTGGCCACCGGCGCGGTGGACATTCTGATTGCGCCTGTCGAGGCAGCGGCACTCAAGCTCTTTGACCGCAACTACTACGCCGGGCTCGCGGTCACACTGAAGCGCAATGAAGAGGTGGACATCGAGGTCCTCACCGGACACCTGGCCGCGGTGGGCTATACGCAGATGGACCTGGTGGAGATGCCCGGTCAGTTTACCCGGCGCGGCGGGATTCTGGATGTGTATTCGCCGGAGAGCGACAGACCGGTCAGGATCGAATTCTTCGGCGACGAGATCGAGACCATCCGAAAATTCGACCCGGAGACTCAGCGCTCGCAGAGCGGGTTGGACGAGACGCAGTTGCTGCCGCTGACGGAGACGCCGGTGACGGAACGGCTCCTCGCCGCGGTGCACGGACGGCTGAATCGGGCGCGGCTGGAGGTGGAGGGCGAAGGCGAGGACGAGGAGATGGCGGCCGATCTGGCTGCTGCCGGCGGAGTGAGTGTTTTTCCGGGATGGGAGTTTTTCTCAGCAGTCGCCGGAGCGGATAAGTCGCTTCTGACCCTGGTGCCCAAGTGCGTCCTGTTTGTGGATGAGCCCGGAATGGTGCGCAACCAGATCGACCGCTGGTGGAACAAGGTGGAGCAGCGGCATGACCGGTCTGGGATCGGATCCCTGATTGGGCCAGAGGATATTTATCTGAGGCCGGAAGTATTGCAGGCGGCGCTTGAGTCGCACATGGGGCTGGACCTCGATCAGTTGGGCGTGGTGGATGTGCTGGACGAAGATACGACGCTGGGTGAGATCGAACTGAATACGCGGCCCACAGCGCGATTTCATGGGTCGATTCCGGCACTGACCGAGCAACTGCGCACACTGATATCAACTGAGACGCGGATTGTGCTGGCAGCGCCGAACCAGGGCGATGTCGAACGGATGGCAACGGTGTTGCGGGAGTACCAGATTCCGTATCGGCTGGGGAGCCGCAATCCCCACCCCGGCAGCGAGATGGTGCTCGAAGAAGCCAGTTACCTGGCCGGCGATTTGCGCGTCCCGCTGATTGTGCGGACACCGCTGGCGGCGGGCGTCAACTTTCTCGACTCGAACCTGGTTCTCTTCGGGGCTAACGATTTATCTGACGACGCGGATGTGGCTGCCCGTCCGGAGCCGAAGCGATCGAAGACGGCTGCGTTTGTTTCCGATTTTCGCGATTTGGCGATCGGCGATTACGTTGTGCATGTGGAACACGGCATCGCGCAATACCAGGGGCTGAAGGAGATTTTGCAGGACGGGCTGTCCGTCGAGTTCATGATTCTGGAATTTGCCGAAGCGGCCAAGTTATATGTGCCGCTAACTCGATTGGACCTGATTCAAAAGTACAGGTCCACCGATGCGGGCCCTGCGCCAGTGCTGAACCGGCTGGGTTCGCAGCAATGGACAAAGACCAAGGCGCGCGTGAAGAAAGCCATGCAGGACATGGCCGGCGAGTTATTGAAGCTATATGCGCAGCGCGCTACCGCGCAGGGAACGGCATTCTCCAAGGACAATGAGTTTCAACGGGAGTTTGAAGACTCGTTCGACTACCGTGAGACAGACGACCAGTTATCGGCAATTCGAGCTATCAAGTACGATATGGAATCGACAACGCCGATGGACAGGCTGCTTTGCGGCGACGTGGGTTACGGAAAGACCGAAGTGGCGATGCGCGCGGCGTTCAAGGCGGTTCAAGATGGCAAGCAGGTAGCTGTGCTTACGCCAACGACCGTGCTGAGTTTTCAACACTTCGAGACTTTCAAAAAAAGGTTTGCGCAGTTCCCCATCAACGTGGAGATGATTTCGCGGTTCCGCACGCCGAAGGAACAGAAGCTGATCGTGGAGCGCGTGGAAACGGGCAACGTGGACATCCTGATCGGCACGCACCGGCTGCTGTCGAAGGACATCAAGTTCCAGGACCTGGGCCTGCTCGTTGTAGATGAGGAGCAACGCTTCGGCGTGCGGCATAAGGAGCGCCTGAAGCAGATGCGCAACGAGATCGATGTGCTCGCCATGAGCGCCACGCCGATTCCGCNNATGAGCGTGATCGAGACGCCGCCCAAAGACAGAATGGCGATTCAGACGGTCGTGGCCAAGTTCGACGAGAAGATAGTGCGGTCGGCTGTCGAGGTGGAACTGGAGCGCGGCGGGCAGGTTTACTTTGTTCACAATCGCGTGGAGTCGATCTATGAAATCGCGTCGCGGATTCAGGAATTGGTGCCCGCGGCGCGCGTGGCCGTGGGCCATGGGCAAATGGGCGAGACGGAGTTGGAGCGCGTGATGCTCGCCTTCATGCGCCATGAGTACGACGTGCTCGTAGCCACCACAATCATCGAAAACGGCTTGGATATTCCCCTGGCAAATACGATTCTGATCAATCGCGCAGACCGGCATGGACTTAGCGAGTTATACCAATTGCGCGGACGTGTGGGCAGGTCGAATCGGAGAGCTTATGCTTATCTGCTCATTCCGCCGGAGAATGAATTGACCGAGATTGCGCGGCGACGGCTTGCTGCGCTGAAGGAGTTCAGCGACCTGGGCGCGGGATTCAAGATTGCGGCGCTGGATTTGGAGTTACGCGGCGCAGGTAACATGCTGGGCGGCGAACAAAGCGGGCACATTGAGGCGGTGGGATTCGAGTTATACACTTCGATGTTGGAGGCCGCGGTGAAGGAGATGAAGGGCGAGAGCAGCGAGGAGCGGCCCGCGACGCAATTGAGCCTGGGCATCGCTTTGCGCATCGATGAAAGCTATGTGCCGGAGGAGAATCAACGGCTGCGGCTCTACAAGAAAATTGCAGGAGCCACCGGCGAAACGGCAGTTGCGGAACTTCGCGCGGAGATGGAAGACCGCTACGGGCCGCTGCCTGACGCTACGGTCTTCCTGCTGGAAGCCGCACTGGTGCGCCTTGAATGTGAGAGGATGGGCATTGCCCAGGTCGATCGCAAGCGGGCCGAGGTGCAGATACGATTCATGGAGAAGGCGACGGTCGATCCGCAGCAGTTGATGCGGCTGGTTGCCCGCAATGCCAAGCGTGGCGCGCAGTTCACGCCGCAGGGGTTGTTGAAGTATCCTTTGGCTGCCACGCGGCCGGATGAGGTTTTGTTGGAAATTCGCGAGTTGCTGGAAAAGTTGGTGCCGGCAGAGGTAAGTGCATAGAGGGCAGAATCTCAGGTAATGAGAGAGATGATGAAGAAGATTGCTGCATTGGCTGTTCTTGGAGTGTGTATGTTGTCTGCGATAACTGCTCGTGCTGCTAAGGAGACCTGGAAGCAGCAGTTCCAGACGGTCTCAGATGAGTATCTAGATCAAGTGTATTTTCATTTTGCCCCGACAAACGGAACCTTGGCCGGGTATCACCAATACGATACCCAATTCGAAGACTTTTCGCGGAAGAGCATCGATGCGGAAATCACGGCTCTAAAGGTATTTGAAAAGCGGGTGGAGGCCATTCATTCCGATCCGGCCGCCCTGACCACGCGCGGTGACCGCGAAATGGTGCTCGGCAACATTCGCTCGACGCTTTTGACGCTGGAAACGATTCGCCCGTGGGAGAAGAATGCGGATAACTATTCGAGCACCTGCGCGAATGGGGCGTTCACGCTGATGGAGCGCAAGTTTGCTTCGCCGGACGATCGCTTGCGCTCGCTTATTGCACGGGAGAAGCGGATGCCGGCACTCCTGGCCGATGCGCGGGTGAACCTCAAAAATCCGCCGCGCATTTACACCGAGATTGCCATCGAGCAGTTGCCCGGCATTGTAAGCTTCTTTGAACACGACGTGCCACTGGCCTTTGCGGATGTCACGGACCCGGCACTCAATGCTGAATTTGCCAAGACAAATGCGGCGGTGATTGCGGAGCTGAATAATTACCTCGGATGGTTGAAGACGGAATTGCTGCCGAAGTCGAATGGTGACTTCCGCATTGGTGCGGATACCTTCTCCAAGAAGCTGCAATTCGACGAGATGGTGGATTTGCCGCTGGATAAGCTGCTGGAGATTGCTTGGACAGACCTCAAGAAGAACCAGGCGCATTTCAACCAGGTTGCAAAAGAACTGGAGCCGGATAAGGACCCGCGCGCCGTCCTTGAGGAGTTAGGCGAAAATCATCCGGCGCCCGATCATTTACTGGACGCGTTCCGCGCTACTTTCGACGGGCTGGTAAGCTTCATTCGCGCGCATCGCATTGTTGCGATTCCGTCGGATGTGCGGCCCATTCTGGAAGAAACGCCGCCATTTATGCGAGCAACAACCTTTGCCAGCATGGATACACCGGGTCCGTTCGAGGCACATGCTACTGAAGCCTACTTCAACGTAACGCTGCCCGATAAGTCGATGACGCCCGCACAGGTTGAGGGCTACATGCATTCGTTCAATGCAGGTACGGTGATTTCAACGGCGGTGCATGAGGCTTATCCGGGGCATTACATTCAGTTTCTATGGGTGCCCAATGCTCCCAGCCGGGTGCGCAAGTTACTTGGGGCTAACACAAATGTCGAGGGATGGGCGCACTACACCGAGCAGATGATGCTCGATGAAGGGTATGGACAACCCGGCGCCGGGGCCAAAGACGAACGCGAAGCCAGGTTTTTGCGACTGGGTCAACTACAGGACGCCTTGCTGAGAAACGCGCGCTTTGTCGTCGGCATCGAGATGCACACGGGCAAGATGAGCTTCGAAGAGGCGGTCGAATTCTTCCAGAAGGAAGGCTGCCAGTCGAAGGAGTCGGCCCTTGTCGAAACCAAACGAGGCACCGCCGATCCGACTTACCTCTATTACACACTGGGTAAGTTAGAGATCATGAAGCTGCGGGAAGACTTGAAGAAGAAGCAGGGCGCGGCGTTCTCACTGGAGGAGTTCCATAATAGCTTTCTGCGCCAGGGGTTTCCGCCGGTGAGGATTGTAAGAGAGGCATTGCTCGGAGACGGTTCCCCGGCGCTGTGAGTCTGGCTAACTCCTCACCTACGCTTTCCACTTTATATTGCAGCCTATGGAGGGGCGCTGGTCGGCTAACGGCGGCTTGTCGGCTAGTACCGCATCCATTGCGGCGCGCAGATCTTCGCCGGTGACAGGAATGCCGTTGCCAGGGCGGCTCCGATCGAACTCTCCGCGATAAACAAGACGACGGCCCGCATCGAATAGAAACAAGTCCGGGGTACAGGCGGCTTTGTAAGCACGGGCCACAGCCTGCGATTGGTCATATAGATAAGGGAAGACTAAGCCAAGAGTTTGCGCCTGCTGTTTGAGCTTGTCGAGGCTGTCGTCAGGATGAGTGGTCACATCGTTGCTGCTGATGGCCACGATAGCAATCGGCCGGCCGGCATAGTCCTTGCCGAGAGCGGCGAGACCTTTCTCGATGTGCTTGACGTAGGGGCAGTGGGCGCACATGAAGATAACCAGCAAGGCCTTCTGATCGCTGAAATCGTCGCGGCGAACGGTCTTGTTTGTTACGACGTCGGTGAGTGCGAAGTCCGGGGCCGGGGCGGCAAGTTCCAACATGGTGGATTCTGTGAGGGCCATTGCAAACTCCTGACGAACGATGAAATCGAGCTTTGTGGTCTCCCACCCTTTTCGCAAAGATCTCGAAAAGGATGGGGCACCCAGCATCTTCCTAAAACAGCGGCGCCTGCCTACCCGGCATGGTCAGGCCGAAGTGTTCGTAGGCAAGGCGCGTGGCAACCCGGCCGCGCGGGGTGCGGTCCAGGAATCCGATCTGAATCAGGAACGGCTCGTAGACCTCTTCGAGAGCGTCCTGCTCCTCGGCCAAGGTTGCGGCCAGTGTGCTCAGCCCCACAGGTCCGCCGTCGTATTTCTGGATGATGGCCAGCAGGAGCCGCCGGTCGATTTCATCGAAGCCGTGCGCATCCACTTCCAGCATGGTGAGGGCCGCGTTTGCTGTAGGACGGTCGATTATTCCAGACCCGCGAACCTGGGCGTAGTCCCGGACGCGGCGGAGCAGGCGGTTGGNNGGAATCTGCATCACCTCTGCGGAGCGTCCAACGATGAAGCGCAGTTCCTCTTCCGTATAAAACTCAAGGCGGAGGAGGATGCCGAAGCGTGAACGCAAAGGCGAGCTGAGCAAGCCGGGACGGGTGGTGGCGCCGATGAAGGTGANNGTGCGCGCGGCGGGGCCCTGGCCGATGATGATGTCGAGTTTGTAGTCCTCAAGTGCGGTGTAGAGTTTCTCTTCCAAAACCGGCTGCATGCGGTGGATTTCGTCGAGGAAGAGAACCTGGCGCTCGCGCAGGTTGGTGAGGATGGCGGTGAGGTCTCCTTGGATTTGGAGGGCGGGACCGGAGGTCTGCTGGAAGCCTACATCCAACTCGTTGGCAATGATAGTGGCGAGGGTGGTTTTGCCCAGGCCGGGAGGGCCGAAGAGGAGGACGTGGTCGAGGGCCTCGCCGCGCGATTTGGCGGCTTCAAGAGCGATGGCAAGCTGCTCCTTGGCCTTCGATTGCCCAATGAACTCCCTCAGCCAGCGGGGGCGCAATTTGAGCTCAAAGCCCTGCTCTTCTTCAGCGCGCGAGGCGCTGACAAGACGTTCCGGAGTGTTGTCGCGGGCTATAGCCATGATGGGAGAAGTGTAACGGGCCGGGGTGGCGGCTGCAAACGGAGGGACGATGAGCGCGCTCAAACCGGCAGATGAATGACCCCGGCCACAAGTTTGTAATGATAACCTTCAAACAATTCGCTGAGACTGACGGTGATCAATGTTCGCGTTGGTTTGTTCCCGCAAATGAGCCCATCAGGATAGAGGCCGGCGGGCAAAAGATTGAGCATGTTTAACGTGGCGGGATCGGTTACTGGGAGGTCGTAACGGATGCGGCCAATACGACCGAGACGGAAGAGAGCGCGATTCTTGCGCTTTCCTTTTTCCTCACGAATCCACCAAAACAGGTCTCCAGGAATATTGAGTCCGAGAGAACACCGGGCAGGCTTTGTTTCAAATCGGCAAATTTCGATTCGGTCACGGTATCCCTCGAGGTCAACAGGTTCATCGTCGATGCAGGCAGCGAGAAGCTGTGAGTCGGAGATCTCGTCGTAGCTCCTCACGAACCTCCATGATTTTCCAGTGATGTACACGTCTTCCGGGTGGCAGTTGGATCCGCACTCTTTGTCGAGTTCAGCCTCGAATACATCCAGTAATGCCACTTCCTTGCCGTCGCGATAGCTGGCTTCTTTTCGGGTGAGACAACCTGGAACCTGTTTGCCGATGAGGCGGACCCACTTCTTTGTGTCAAGACTTATTCCGGCAACGCAACGATGATCATGCTTGTATGAGTTGGCGAGGCAGATAATCCGGTCGGACCGCATGAAGTAGACCTCATCTTGAGGAAGTTAATTAGAGATGGTGAATTAGTACGCCTTCCCAATGCTTCTGTAAATACTCCAGGACCAGCCTGCGATGGCAATGCTCAACAGTTAGCTCACTGCATAAAAGAACAGTCCTTTGCGCGAAGCCCTCTTTATCGATAGCGGACTCGATCTTTCTGAAGCGCATAAGCGCAAGAAACTCCTTTTCATATGCAGCCCAGTCGCCCTTTCGTTTTTTATAGGCATCCAATATCTCCTGCGTCGGGGCGAGCAGGGGCTCGTGTTCATAAGCGGCGCCGCAGATTTGGCGAAGAAAGTAGGCTAGGTCTGCTTGCTTGGCGAATCCGGCGAGTTGCGAGGTGTTGTTGAGTCTCACGTCGAGCAAGCGCTCAATGCCGTTGGCCTTCAGTGTGTCGAAGAATTGGCTGGCGTTTTTTTGGGTAAAACCGATGCTGTAGATCTCCATTGGTCCTCGTTTAGTTCAGCAAAGAGTGCGGGCTGGACGTCGATCAGCGGCTTGCCTGCTTCCGCTGCAACCGCCTCGTCGGACTCCAGACGGCCGTCACCTCGAATGTGGAGCATTGTGTGACCGTGTTCTATGAGGACGCGGCCGACGAGCAGGCGGCGATGGCAGTGGGCAGGGTTTTCTTCTCCGCAAACCAGGACCACACGGAAGGTAGCAATACCGGTCTCAAGGCGGGTGATGGCTGCCTTGAAATGTTCGTCGTCGCGGAGTCGGCTATAGAGGACTCGGCCTTTGGCGTCGTAGTAATCCGGGTTCGTCGGGCGGCCGCCTAGCTCGGCCCCGAGAAAAAGATAGCGAATACCGCTTTGTTCCAACGAGCACTGCATAAGTTCTTTGTCGAACTGTGGTACGTATTTCGAGTAGGGGGAGCTGCGCGTATCGACTACGACCTCGACTCCATGTTGGCGAACCAGGGCAAGCCACACCTGGATTTCGTGGTTGGAGTGGCCGAGGGTGAAGAAGCTGCTCATACGCTTTCCACCGAGAATAGCACTTCAGGAACGCAGGCCAGGTCGAGGTCCGTGCTTTCCCACCCGTCCGCGACGGTACTGCGGAAAGGGTGAGGCACGGGGTTGGGTTGTGATCACAGACCACCCGAAAGAAACTCGAATCCGTTACATCCGCGAATCGCCGGTAGGCGGGTAGCGCTTGTCGAGGGCGTGGCCGAATGCGAGCAGGTTGCCGTCGGGGGCCAGCAGGATCAACTCGCGCTGGCCATAGGCCTTGTCGGCAGGGCCATGCACATCGCCCTGGGGTAGCAGGTCGGGTTTGGGCTTGAGTTCGGCATAGAGGCGGTCGACGTCTTTGACATCGATGTAATAAGCGAAGCGCCGGGTGCCGGGTGGGGCCGCGTCTTTGCCTGTCTGCTGCCAGATGCGAAAGCCTGCGGTCTCGCGCTGGACATAGGCATAATCGTACGCGCGGAGCTGGATTTCAAAATCCAGCAGATCGACGAAGAAGGCCAGAGCCTTTTCCAGATCCTCGACGATCATGAATGGCGTGACTTGGATGAAGTTGGGCGTGACCCTTGGTGTCGTGTTTGGCATAATCGGCCCCTTGGGAATCGCTCCGCTGGCGTCAGGTTAGCACGCTTTTTACTCCGGGATCTTGACCTCCGGCCAGTATCGGAGGCCGCGGTGAATGGCTTTCCTCGATCCGCAGGTTGAAGTTCTCACCCGAATTGGCTGGGCCGGTTAGACTGGATCAGTCTTCTTGATCGTGATGACTCATCGGTTTGCCCGACTTCGCCGCTTTCGCTTCAATCTCCCGCAGCGCATTGCGGCGGGGTTGCTCGGGCTTTTTCTTATCCAGGGGCTTTGGCTCGCGGCGCACCAGACACTGACGGATCGCGATTATCAATATGCGCGGTGCGGTCGCGAGATGTGGGAGAGGCCGTCGCCGCTGGCAGGCTACTACACCACATGCGGCAATATTCACGACGGCGTGCTGGCTTACCGGCTGGCAGGGCTGCCGCTGAGCTTGAGCCTGTTGGCTGAGCAAGCGCTGGATCTGTTCCGCAAGCCCGAAGACAGAGTTGTGCAAGTGGGGCGCGACCAGGGGGCCGCGGGCCTTAGTACCTGGGAACTGCGGCATCAGCAAAGGTATGTGCTGGTTCTTGAGCGGTTGCCGTTTCTGCTGGCCGGTTGCATGCTGGGCGCAGGGTTGTGGTGGGTGACGCGGCGGCTCTATGGCAACCTGGGCGGATATACGGCGCTGGCTCTTTATTGCTTCTCTCCTGCGCTGTTGAAGGCCTGTGTTTCGCCGAATCCCGAGGTGCTGGCGGCGCTCGGGGTTTACGGGGGCGTGTATACCTCGATTGGCGTGGCTCATGCGATGCAGGGTCCCAGGCGTAAATGGAGGCCGAGGATTGTGTTGTTGACGCTGGCCTTCGGCGCGGCGGCGGCGGCGCACATCGCGGCTTTGCCAGTGATGGCGCTGCTGGGGCTTGCGGCCATGCTGTGGATAGCCGAGGGGCGCAGAAGCCAGGTGCTGCCGGTGATGCTGTTGGTGGTGATCGGGGCCTTGGTGCTGGTGTTTGTTTGCTACGGGTTTTCGCCGGATGCCATCAGTTATGTTTTTCGCTCAGCGGCGGGCCTCCTGTGGGTGTCGCTCGATCCTGCCAAACGGTTCTTCGCCGCCATGGATAACGCGGGAATCACAGTGGCCGCCGCGGCGGCCGGGGTGCTGTTCTTGGGGCTGCGCAAATCGTGGTACTTCGGAAATGCCACTCCGCTGCTTTGCACTTTGGTTGTGGGTGTGCTGGTTATGACTGGGGCGCCAGGGAGCCCATGGCTCTGGGCGTTGCCGTTTCTGCTCACATTTGTGGGCGGGGTGTTTGCCGACGCTTACGAAGGGCCGCGCGGCCGGCTGGCAATGGGAGCGGCGGGGGCGCTGGTGCTGGCGCAGGCGGTGTTCTGCGTGGTTGGCTTGCCGGGGTTGCTGTAGGTGCGGAGCTTTCCGGCAGCAATTTAGGGCGTTGTTACGGGTTGGGGTTATCGGAAGGATAATGCGCTTGAAGACATTAGGCATTTCAGAGCATAATAAGAAGCACGCTGTGGTGGTCTTCCATGAGGAGTTTGCGCCTGAGGTTCGGCGGTTTTCCCAATCGGTTCGGGAAAAGTTGAAAGCAGCAGCCATCATTCTCGGGCAGGACGGCCCACTGCTTGGGCGACCGTATGCAGATACCCAGGCTCGCGACACGCGAATATGAAGGAATTGCGGTTTAACGCCGATGGAGGCGCATGGCGCGTGGCATATGCCTTCGATCCAGAGCGCAAAGCCATCCTGCTGGTGGGTGGGGACAAGGTTGGAGTCGGGCAGGCCCGGTTTTATCGCAATATGATCCGCATAGCCGATGAAAGATTCGACCAGCATTTGCAAGTGCTTCGTTCATCGAAGAAGGAGTCCAAATGACAGTCTCATTGGAAGAAATGCTTGCTGAAGAATCCGAGGAAAGCAGAGCGCGTATCCAACAACTGGTACAGGAGATGCGGGCGGAGATGAACCTGCGCGAGGTGCGCCGCCTGCGCAAACTCACCCAGGCTCGCTTATCGAAGAAACTCAAGATCGGCCAGGAGGGCGTCTCGCGCATCGAAAAGCGCACGGACCTCTATCTTTCCACGTTGCGGAGCTATGTTGAGGGCGTAGGCGGCGAACTGACGCTGATGGTCAGGTTTCCCGATCAGCCGCCTGTGATTCTGGCCGGGTTGGGTGGGGAAGGCAGTGGGAAAAAGGGCAAAAGGAAGGGCGGCAGCGGAGCTAAATCCAAAGCCAAGACTAGTCGCGCGGCGTGAGGATCTGCGCGCTACCGAAGAGCCGGGTGAATGGTGCCATAAATTCATGTAAACTAAGGACTTATTTGTCCCTGTTTACCTTGCTGAAACGCCCTTCGAGCGAGTAAAATAGACTTACTGCCCGCGGACCCCGGCCACGCTCATTCCGGATCCTTTTTGCCGCCCTCCGGCGGGCACTGAAAACCCTTATGGCAGACGATAAGAATCCCCTCCTCCCTCTCGAGGGCGGCACACCGCCCAACGGCACAAACCTCATTCCCATCAACATTGAAGAGGAGATGCGCCGCTCCTATCTTGCCTACTCGATGTCGGTAATTGTCGGGCGCGCGCTCCCGGATGCCCGCGACGGGTTGAAGCCCGTTCATCGGCGCGTACTCTACACGCTGAGCGAGATGGGGCTCGAATACAACAAGAGATACACCAAGTGCGCCAAGGTGGTGGGCCAGTGCATGGGCGTTTACCATCCGCACGGCGACTCGGCCATCTACGACACCCTTGTGCGCATGGCGCAGCCGTTTTCTCTGCGCTATCCGCTGGTTGACGGACAGGGAAACTTCGGTTCGGTAGACGGCGATCCACCGGCGGCCATGCGGTATACAGAGTGCCGCTTGATGCGCATGGCCGGTGAATTGCTCGCCGACATCGACATGGAGACCGTGGACTTTACGCCGAACTACGATGAGTCCACATTCGAACCGACGGTGCTTCCCACGCGCATTCCCAACCTGATCGTAAACGGGTCAAGCGGGATTGCCGTTGGCATGGCCACAAACATTCCGCCGCATAATCTAACCGAAGTAGTCAACGCGGCCATCGCGCTGGTGAATGACCCCAGTGCGGGTCTGGCCGAGGTTTTGAAGCATGTGCAGGGGCCGGACTTCCCTACCGGCGGCTTCCTCTATGGAAAGTCCGGCATTCCGCAGGCTTACAAAACCGGCCGCGGCCGCTTCATGATGCGGGCCAAGGTGGCCACGGAAAACCTGACCAAGGAAAAGCTGGCAATCATCGTCACCGAGATTCCTTACCAGGTGAACAAGTCCAAGCTGATCGAGCGCATTGCCGAGCTGGTGAACGACAAGATCGTCGACGACATCAGCGACGTGCGCGATGAGAGCGACCGCGACGGCATGCGGATCGTCATCGAGCTCAAGCGGGGCTCGCAGCCGGAGATTGTGCTCAACCAGCTCTACAAGCATACCCAAATGCAAGAGAGCTTCTCCATGATCTTCCTCGCGGTGCTCAACGGGCAGCCGCGGGAACTGCCTCTGGACGAGGCGATTCGCTGCTTCATCAATCACCGCATCGATGTGGTGCAGCGGCGCACCGTGTTCCTCCTGCGCAAGGCGCGCGAGCGTGAACACATCCTGGAAGGCTACAAGATTGCGCTCGACAATCTCGACACGGTGATCAAGATCATTCGCGCTTCAGGGTCGCGTGTTGAGGCTCGCGAGAACTTGTATGCGTGGGGCAAGGGCACTGAGATTGTGATGAACCTGGATCGCGTGCGCCTGCCGCACGAGGAGCGCGGTTTGACGCTGCGCCAGATTGACGCGATTCTCGAATTGCAGCTCTATCGCCTTACCCAGCTTTCCATCGACGAACTGCTGAGCGAGCTGAAGCAGGTGCGCGAGAAGATTGCCGAGTATGAGTCGATCCTGGCCAGCGAGGCAAAGCTGCGCGCGGTGATCGTAAAAGAGCTTGAAGAAGTTCGCGACAAGTATGGCGATGCGCGACGCACGGTGATCATCGACGAGAGCGCCGAGTTGCAACTCGAAGATCTCATCGCCGACGAGCAGGTGGCGGTTACCGTAAGCCACCAGGGATATTTGAAGCGGACTCCGATCTCAATCTATCGCCAGCAGCGGCGCGGCGGCACCGGGCGCACAGGCATGAAGACGCGCGAGGAAGATTTTGTCTCGCAGTTGATTGTGAATTCCACGCACGCATTTCTCCTGTGCTTCACCAACACTGGGCGCGTGTACTGGCTCAAGGTCTATGAGATTCCCGACGTAAGCGCGGCGGGCAAGGGCAAGTCGATGCAGAGCCTGCTTGACCTCCAGCCGGGCGAAAACGTGCGCGCCATTCTCCCCGTGCGCGATCTCGAAGAAGAAGGCAAGTTCATCTTCTTCGCGACGCAAAAAGGCGTTGTGAAAAAGACGCTTCTCAAAGACTTTTCCAACGTAATGGCACGGGGAATCATCGCCATCGGCATCGACAAAGACGATGAGTTAGTTGAGGCGAGCATTACCGATGGGTCGCAGATTGTCTTCCTGGCCACGCACCTTGGCATGGCAATTCGCTTCGACGAAAACGACGTCCGCTGCATGGGCCGGCCGGCCTATGGCGTCCGCGGCATCGACCTCGCCAAGAATGACTACGTGGTTGGCGTCGCGATTACGCCCAAGGAACATGCGCCGGGAGACTTCCGCATTCTTGCGGTTACTGAGAACGGATTCGGCAAGCGGACCGATGTCGATATGTACCGCTTGCAGACTCGCGGCGGCAAGGGCGTTAAGAACATGGCTGTAACTCCGCGTATCGGACGTGTGAATACGATTCAATTGGTGGATGATTCATCGGAACTGATGGTCATCAGTCAGTTCGGAAAGATCATCCGCATTGACACCAAGACCATTCGCGCCGCCGGTCGAGCCACGCAAGGCGTGCGTCTCCTCAACCTCGAACCCGACGACAAGGTAGCCGCCGCCGTCATCATTCCACCGGAGGAATTGAAAGACGACGAGCCGATGCTTCTGCAGTAGGCAGATCGTTGAATCCCAGGTCTCAAAGGGAGGCCTGGGCCACCTGCAACCTGCAATCAGAAGCTAAAGTTGACCGAGTGTGCGTGAGGCGCTACACTTAACACATGGTCAAGAGCTTCCGGCACGCGGGAATTGAGAAATTCTTCAAGACCGGGAGCAAGGCAGGAATTCAACCTGCACACGCCGCGAAGCTCTCCATCCAGCTTTACGCGCTTGATGCGGCAAAGGCGCCTTCCGACTTGAACCCGCCGGGATGGCGCTTGCATCCATTGAAAGGCGATCTGAAAGGCCATTCGTCCATTCAAGTCAACGGCAATTGGCGGCTCACTTTCAGATTCGAGGGAAAAGACACAGTTCTGGTCGACTATCAGGACTATCACGGGAGCTAGCACCATGACGCAAATGTTCAATCCGCCTCATCCGGGCAAGGTCTTGCGCGAATACCTTGGGGAGATAGACGTCACAACCGCCGCCAGGCGACTGCATGTTTCGCGCACAACGCTTTCGCGCATTCTCAATGGCGCTGCGGGCATATCGGCGGATATGTCGCTGCGGCTGTCGGACGCGCTCGGAACCCACGCCAGCTTTTGGTACGATTTGCAGGCTGGTTACGATATGTGGCAAGCATCCCACAAGAAGCGTCCCAAGATTCAGCGTTTCGATGTCGCCGCGTAAGAACAACACGAATGAATAGCGGGAGCCACTCCATGGATAAGACGATCCGCCGCGTGACCGACCCCGACGAGCAACAGGCCGAGAGTTATCGTTACTGGCAGAGTCTCTCCGTTGGAGAACGTCTCTCTGCTGTTTGGGATGCCAGTGAGGCCGCCTACGCTTTCGCCGCAGTTTCAAAGGAGTGTCGATGTACCAGGCGTCCGTGCCCCGCAGGAATGGAAACCCGGCAATTGACACTTAACCGCGCCGTTTCCCCGCTGCCCCGCCGCCACCCCAAATCATCATCGCCCCGATGATGAATCCAAAGTCGTACCACCTGCCTGCGTTGGGAAAACTGTAGATGCGGACATCGGTGAAGAAGCTGGCGATGAAGCTGAACGGCATCAGGAAGCCATGCAATACTCCCGAAAAGAACCCCGGCAAATGACCGGAGCTTGGGTGAGGCTGAGTGGCACAGCCTGCCATTGCAAGGGCAACCAATGCAAGCATCGGAAGTAAAATTCTCCAGCTTCGTTTGAACATTTGCGTTCCCATCTTCAGTGCCTGAAATCTGAAACCCATTCTAGTCCAGCTTCCGCAGCTAAGTTGAATCAATGGGGACGAAAGACAGCAGCGCCCATTCGATTTGGCCGCACTCTGCTCATCAGGATGACCGCTCGAAGTATTTCGGGGACCGGACACTAGGCTATCTACGTGGGGCAATCAATGTGAAATTGCCTCTATCAGAGCCCCCGGCCGGAGGGGCAGGCACCGGGGCGGCCAATTCGGCAATCAGTGCCTTGGAAAGCACGTTCAGCATTGCCTGTTGGGCATCCATCCAAACCGGATGCGCCGGACACCACACTTTTCTGGCGCAGGATATGCCGGAGATCAAACAAACATTCAGGCAGATAGGGCCGTCGATGGCCTCAATTACCTCGCGCATCGATGCCTTGCGGCCGCGAGGTGAAATCGCAAATCCGCCTGATGGGCCCCGCCGCGAACTGATAAGCCTGGCCCGCGCCAACGCCTGCAATACCTTCGAAAGAAAGCTCTCTGGAGCGCCCGTTGCCTCGGCCAGGGCAGGCAGCATCGCGCGTTCGTGGACCGGCAGTTTTGCCAGGTCGACCATTACCCGAATGCCGTAATCGGCGGCACGCGTCAATTGCATCGACGAATTCGGTTTCTTCATGCACCAACCTTGCGGAACTCAGCCTTCCCCGAAAGAGCCGAAAACCCGCAAAATCCCAATGTTCCAAGCAGCGTCCCCTAGATGCTACTACGACTTCTACCGCTCGACTATCGCCGTGTTCTGCCAATAACCACCTTGGTGCGCTGCGATGCCCGCACCGGCTAGGCTTTCAATGTTCCTTTCGTTTAGCCCCCAGGGCAGTGGAGTCCGTCACATGCCGGAGTGTTCTTCGTCACATACCGGTCTTTGCCTGGGGCGATAACTTACGATTTCCAGGCTGAAATTGGAGAGAAACAGTCCAAAATTCCTCCAGCCCACGTGATCCGTAAAATGTGAGGGGTTTCGAAGCAACGATGAATCTTTATCCCGCTGTCGATCCAATACCATTGCCGGCCCCGATATGGCTGATTAAATTGCTCCATATCGTTACGCTGGCCCTGCATTTTGTTGCCGTGGAAATGCTGCTGGGCGGACTGCTGCTGGCGGTTCTGCTAAGCCTTTTCCGCGGCTCGCCGCAATCCCTGGTGACCGCGCGGGCTTTGGCGCGCCGGCTCACCGTCGTAATGACTTACGTGATCAACCTCGCCGTGCCGCCGCTCCTGTTTGCGCAAGTGCTTTATGGCCGCGCGCTCTACACCAGCAGCGTGCTGATTGGCCTCTATTGGATATCGATCGTCGCCATCGTGACGCTGACCTACTGGCTGCTTTACCAGTTCACCGCACGGCTTGAGGCCGGCAAATCGGCCTGGTGGGTAGGTCTGATTGCGTGGCTGCTCGCGGGCACCGTTGGACGGCTCCTCTCGACAAATATGACCCTGATGCTGCGCCCCGAAGTCTGGCGCGATATGTATTCCGCCTCGGCCGCGGGCATTTATCTTCCCCCGCCCGACCCAACACTCACGCCTCGCTGGCTGATGATGATGGCCGGGGGTCTCTTCATCGGCGGCCTTTGGATGGTGTACCTGGCTGGCCGCAGCACCTTTACGGCCTGCGAAAAACGCTTTGCCAGCGGCGTAGGCGGAAAGGTGGCCGCGCTTTTCGGCGTTCTCTATCTAGTCGCCGGGATTTGGGCAGCCAGTGTGCAGCCTGAAGCGGTCAAGGCCGGTCTGCACAGCCATGCCCTCTACAAGTTTGCCGGCTTCGCAGGTTACGGATGGCTGGCGCTGGTTGCGGTTGCCGTTCTGCTGGCCGCCATCGCCGGGTTCGGCAGAATCTCCGCCGGCTTGTTCGGATTGATCGGATGGGTCGGCGCGGTCCTGGCCCTGCTTGTCGAAATCACCCTGGTCGTCTATCGCGACGGCGTCCGCGATCTCACCTTGCTGAGCAAAGGCTACGACGTGTGGGATCGCGTTGTCGTAACCAACTGGTGGGTCGTAGGCCTGTTCCTGGTGCTCTTTGTTGCCGGGCTGGGCGTCATCGGCTGGCTGGTATCCGTGGTGGCGCGGGCAAAGCCTGTGATGGAGGGCGCGGCATGATTATTGAAGAAACCAAACTCGCCAAAGTCGAAGATCGCGGTGAAGTGGCAACGCGCCGCGCATTCCTTGCGGCGGCCGGAGTCGCGGGGCTCTGCTACACCGCTGCCCTCGCCTATCCCATCTACCGTTACCTGGCCTCACCCGAAGAGATGGCACTGAGCGCCACCGCCGTAACCGAGGTCACGCTCAAGGACGCGCAAAAGCAGCCGGCGGGCTCGGTGCTCATGTTCAAGTTCGGCGCCTCTCCGGCCATGCTCATCCATCACGAGGACGGCAGTTGGGTGGCATTCAGCGCGGTCTGCACGCACCTGGGCTGCACGGTGCAGTATGAGCCGCAGGCCAACCGCATCCACTGCGCTTGCCATGGAGGCGTCTACAGCGCGGCAACCGGCGGCAACGTAAGCGGACCCCCGCCCAAGCCTCTCACCCGTTTCAAAGTCGCCGTCAACGAGGCCGGTGTGGAAGTTTCACGCGCGTAAAGCAAGAAAAGGACTAATGGCATGACTGCAAAGACCATTTATGACTGGACCGATGAGCGGCTTGGCCTCAGCGAGCTGGCCGCCTTTGCGCGGCACAAGACTGTCCCGGTCCACTCCCAATCGTTCTGGTACTACTGGGGCGGCATTTCTCTGTTTCTCTTCCTCGTCCAGTGCTTCACCGGCGTATTGCTGCTGGTGTATTACCGGCCCGGCGCGGAAGCTTATGAATCCGTCCGCCAGATCTCCTTTGTGATGCACTTCGGCTGGCTCATCCGTTCGGCGCACGCCTGGTCCGCCAACCTCATGATCTTCGCCATCCTGGTGCACATGTTCTCGGTCTTCTT
>PLZC01000392.1 GCA_003151985.1 Acidobacteriaceae bacterium | reverse complement strand
GCCGAAGTTGAAGTTATAGGTTTCCTGTGTGCGCTGCGATTGCAGCATGGTGTTGAGCGTGGTACCGAGATTGTTGGCCAGCCCTTTGGGCGAATCGATGAGGGGAACAACGCCCACAGGAAACGGATTCATGAGCGAATAAAGGCCCGTCGAACTCGGCGCGGGGCTGCTTGGCGCTGCGCCGACACATGCCGACGTTCCGTTGTAAACAGTGTTGCCGGTGGAGTTATAGCAGGTCGAGTTCCAATTGGTCACCGATGCGTAGCCATCGCTGTCAAGACCGGCGCTGCCGACCATCTCTGAACTGGGCCCAAAGTAAAAGCCGCCGCCGCCGCGAAGAACCAAGTGCGTAGTCGGCTGCCAGGAAACGCCAAGGCGCGGACCAAAGTCCTTGAGGTTGACTGTGAAGGGAGAGCGATTGCCGCTGCCAACGTAAACTTCTGCGCCGGTAAAGGACACAGCGCTCGCTGTGCCTTTGGCGGCGGGATCAAAATACTCGAGGCGGTTGTGGCGCTCCGTCTTGCCGCCGAAGATATCCCAGCGAAGGCCCGCAGTGATGGTGAGAGCGTGGGTGGCGTGGTAGGTGTCCTCGACAAATGCCGCGTAATATGGGCTGGCTTCAGCGACAAAAAGGTCCTTGGTGAAGTTAGTTGATTCGGTGCCGGGCGCAGTGCCCATGCCCATGAGGAACGAGGCAAAGTCGTTTCCGTATGGAAGAGGATTGCCGTCCGCATCCGTTGCGGGATTGGATGAATTATCGTTCGTAGCGGAAATGTCGAAGACGTATGCGCCGGAGGGGGCGGGCGGTTGGCCTACATTGAGGAACCTCTTCATGTATTCGAAGCCGGCGCTGACTTCATGCTTCCCGAAGACCCTGGTGACGGTTGCACTTACATCGCTGTTTTCGCTTGCATAGATAAAGGTGTTGTAGTTCGCCGTCCCGCCGATGCCGCCTCCAACGTCGTTGAAATTTACATAGGGAAGAGTCTTGTACACCTCATCGGAGGCAGTGGGAGTGACAAACCCCAGCGACGCGAGGTCGTCTACCTGGCTCTGGCGCGGATCGCCGCCTTGATTTTCGTAATGGCGAGTGAACGAGTAGCGCAACTGAAGCACCGTGGTGGGATTGATGGTGTAGTCGTCGGCGACAAGGATGTTGCGCCCGTTAGTAACATTTTGTGCGTAGTTCAGGTCCCACGGATTGTTGAACGCATTGACACCCGCAGTGAAAAGACGGGCGAAGGAGAAGCGGCCGAAGATGCGCTGTTTCTCGCCCTTGGCGTAATCGATGCGCACATCAAACTTTTGCGCGGTTGTGGGGTCGACGCCGGGAACGTAAAGGTTGTTCAGGTGCTGAGGATTGTTGACCGGATCATAGGTGGTGACTGTCGGCTTGGGGAATTTGGAGAGAAAGGTCTGCGCGATCGGATTGAGATAGGCGGCAGGAATGCAGTTATCAGTAGCTACGCCGCATCCTGGGCCGCTGTTTGTGCCGTGAAACTGATTCCTAGATCCATCCGGGTTGGTGGCCACGGGATCAAAGATCTTGATGCCGGTATCGGCTGTGAAATCGCCTTGAATTTCGGCGGCGGTGGGAACGGTGAAAGTGTTTGAACCATCGAACTGTTGCTGTTGCGTAGCCTCGTAGTCACCGTAGAAGAACAGTTTTTTGTGGAGAATGGGCCCGCTGATCGAGCCGCCTTCCTGGTAGCGGTGAAAGTCGGGGGACGTGTTTTTGAGGCCCTGTGCCAATTGGCTTTGCTTGTTGAAGTAATCGTTCGCGGCCAATATGTTGGGGCGGAGAACGACGAAGGCGTCGCCATGGAATTTATCGCCGCCGGATTTGGTGGCCAGGCTTATGACTCCCGCACCGCCGCTTTGATAGGAGGCTGGAGTGTTCTGAGTTTCGACGCGGTACTCATCCACGGCATCCTCAGGAACATCGAGTGCTGGTAGAATGGCGCCGGCGTTCTGCTCAGCGACGCCGAGCGGGCTGCCGTCGAGCATGTAATAGACGGAGCCTTGTATGGCGCCGTTGATGGTGTAGGACGAGACATCGATTCCGGGACGCCCGCTTGAGATATTGGTGATGGGAATGGAACTTGAGGAGTTAGGTGATCCATTGGCCGGAGTTACCCCGGCGCTGAGTTGCACCAGGTCATAGACATTGCGGGTGAGCAAGGGGACGCGGTCGATGGTTTCCGCGGAGATGAGTTGGCCGACAGTAGAATTGCTGGTCTCGATGAGGTTGATGGCCTCTGACACAGTGACAGTATCGGTGACACTGCCTACGCGGAGAGAGATGTTGACCGTGCTGACCTGATCCACCGTGACCTGCACATTGTCCCTGGCCACGCTTTCGAATCCCGTCATACTGGCAGTCACCTGATAAACGCCAGGATTGAGTGAGACAAAGCTGTACAAGCCGCCCGCCGAAGTGACGGAATGTTGCGTAATACCGTTGGCGTGGTTGAGCGCGGTGACTTTTGCTCCGGGGACAATTGCACCGCTGGGGTCGGTTACCAGGCCGTTGATGCCGCCTCTACCTGCCTGGGGAAAGGCGGGGGTGCCCGCCAAAAGGATGAGAACCCCTGCGCAGAGGAATTCCCACAGAACTTTGGATGAAGCTCTTCCGGTCGTCATCGCCGTCTCTCCATCGAGTTGTTAAAGTTATTGACATTTCAAACGTTCGAATAGTAGAACGCAAATGTAGGACCAAACGTTTCCTCTGTCAAGGGAAAATCTTTCAGCCCTGGGACAAACAAGGAAAAGGGTGCGCGGAAGGGGTCGCCAATGGCACAGCGCAGAACCGGTCATGTGACGATGCTGGACATCGCGCGGGCTTGCGGGTTCTCTGTGTCCACCGTATCTCTTGTGCTGACCGAAGCGCGGCTGTCGGCGAATGTCGCCGAGAAAACGCGGCAGAAGATTCGCGCTATGGCGCAAAAGCTCGGCTATCACCCGGACGCTTACGCCCGTTCATTGCGCAGCCGGCGCAGCGGAACGATTGGCGTGCTGGCTTACGATCTTTCCGATCCTTTCTGCATCCCGATTGTGCGCGGCATTCAGGCAGGCCTGCAGTCGGCCAATTACCTACCCCTGCTCATGGACGCGCAGACGGAGCGCAAGCTTTTCGACAGTTATCTGAAAATGATTTTGGAGCGGCGGGCCGAGGGTGTGATCGTCATCGCCAGTTGGGTCTTTGAAGAGGCGAACCTGCTGGCCGACATTGAGAAAAACCACGTGCCCATCATCATAGTGGGCCGTGATTTGACCGGGCGCAGAATCAGCTCTGTATTGGTGGACAACGAAGCGGGGGGCGCGCTCGCCTTGCGGCACTTGCATCAGCTCGGTCATCGCAAAATCGCGGTCATCCGCGGTCCGGAAGAGCTGTTCGACAGCGAGCCCCGGTGGGCCGGCGTACGATGCGCCGCAGCGGAAACCGATATTCAACTCGACCCGCGGCTGGTGTTCCAATTGCCTAGCCTCGTCGATCCTATGTCAGGCTTCGACGGCGGACGCCAACTGGCCGGGCAGATGTTGGCATCGGGACGCACATTCACCGGCGTCGTGGCCTTCGACGATCTAACTGCCCTGGGCGTGATGCGCGGTTTGGCGGAAGCGGGGGTACGAGTCCCGGAGGAATGTTCGGTGGTTGGATTTGACGACGTGCTTCCGTCTGCGGTGTCTACTCCCGGGATGACGACTATTCGCCAACCATTGAGACAGATGGGATTACAGGCGGCGGCATGGACTCTCGAGGCGCTCGAACCAAGCGAAGAGGATGGACGGCAGGTTGCACGGATACAGATGTTGCCGCCGGAACTGGTCCTACGCAATTCCACAGGCCGGCCAAGACCGAAGATACGCGAACGACGGCGGCCGACACAAAAGACGCAGTTGCAAGAAAGTGTATAGGTGCTCAAAGAATAAGAAACTTCTCTTCTTTCTGCTTTGGCGCTTTCACAGGTTCTGTGCGCAGCCACGTAACGCATCTTCGCGAGGATTGGCGGTTGCAATCTGCGTGGAAATTTCAGGCGGGCGGCAAGAAGGCTGCTGTTGGCCAATGCTGACGCCAGAACTTGCAGCATACAGTCGCCTCATTTAGAAATGTCGGATTTAAGTAACGAAAAGTCGGCCAGGGTTAGGAAATGCGCGTAGGCGGCGTTCTTTCAAATTGGTCCGTTCGTCTCGATCAGCTGGTCGAGCGGCCTCCGAATGAGGGTTAAGGTGCCATTTTTCGCAGAGCTTTGGCGGCGAGAAATGTGGAAACTAGGCTAACTCGGCGTTTCGTGCCTATTTGTCATGCCGACTCCCCGTGGCAACACGCAGGTCCATTTGCAGGTCCATTAAGGATTCCCTACGCCTCTTTTCAACGATTTGGAGTGCCATCCGTGTTCTCTAACCTGTTGAAAATACTAAGATTGTCGCTCTCATAACCCAAAGGTCGCTGGTTCAAATCCAGCCCCCGCAACCAACAAATTATGTATTTTCAACGACTTCCAAATTCAGAGTTTGGAAGTCGTTCTCTTTGTGAGCAGTTAGTGGACCAGAATCGAGATTACCTTCAGCTTCTGTGACCGCTTTGAAAATCTCCTCCCCTAGTCCTTTGGCTGCTTCCTCGTTCGATTTCCAGTCCAGTGTGTGACCGTAAACGTCCAATGTGAACGACCCGGTAAGCGCATGTCCTATGCACTCCTGAATCGACTTCAGCGGAACTCGTAACGAATCCATCATGGACACATTGAAGTGACGGAAGGCATGGTATCCGGCCTTTTCGATCTTCAGTGCTTCCAGGATGGGCGCAAGGCGTCGGCTCCGCTCCACGTTCATATCGAGCGGGTTGCCAGTGCTCACGGAGAACAAGAACGAGTGTCCCAGAGCTTTCTGCCAGCCAATCTGCTTCCAGAGCAGTTCAGCAAGCTGGGGCGATATGGCAATCTTCCTGACGGCACTCTGGGTCTTTGGTGCCTGCTCCTTGCCGCCCCATACGGATTGCTCGATGGTGATGCTGTCGAGTGCAACATCCTGAATACGAAGCCCTGACAGTTCTCCGGCTCGGATGCCCGTCTCGCCCATGAGCCAATACAGACACCGTTGCGTACCATTCACGGATGCGATGATGTTGCCCACGTCGGCCAGCTTGAAGAAGCGCGGTTTCTTCTTAACTGTCTTCGGCAGCTTAGGCTTCGGAAGGGTCGCATCAACGAACTTCTGAGCCAGTGCAGCCTGCCAAATGAGGCTGATGGTCCCCCAAAGGTTACGTATCGTCTTCGGCTCTTTGCCCTCGCGGGTCAATCTTGAAATCAGACGTTGAATGTCTCCAGCGTCGATTGTCCGCATGTCCTTTGTGCCGAACTCAGCTTTCAGGGTGCGAAGTTGCGTGCGAACGCTGCTCTGTGTGGATGGCTTAGACAGAATGAGATAATCGTCCTCCCATATCGTTGCGAAGCCTTCAAATGTTGCAGTCTTACGTTCCCGTGATGGGAAGGTTGATTGTGTGTTCACACGGTTGACGTAGGCTGGAGCAAGTTCTTTGCTTCATTCTTCCGCACAGGAGTTTTGTCGTCCTTGCGTGATGGTGACAAGACAATGCGAACCCTCTTCCGTCGCTCGACACCATGAGCATCAAGCGCATACTCGGAATATGCACCCAGCCATTGTGTCTTGGTTTTGTTTAGATACACTGTACCTCGTTGAAATCTTCGACGTGCCACGGTAGTACCTGTTCCCTTCCGTGTTGTCGAATCAGTCGCTGCTCGGGACAGTTTAGCAGTCTTTTGTTTTGCAGTGGTCGGTTTGGCTTTCGAGAAGAAATTCCTATATGGCTTCTTTTTCAGGATCGCTGGTGTAATTGCACTCGAAATCGGAAGGGGCGTTTCATTCAAGCGTGCTTGTGCAGGCTGTAAGGATATGTCGTGCTTCAAAATTCACTCCAAGGAAACAAAAGAAAAGCCCCTGCCCGGGCATACCGGGAGGGGCGATGTGATGGTTTAGGCTGTTATATGCTCTAACTGTATGTATTTGAGCGGTTTAGCCTGTTACTGTAAGGCGTTCTCTTTTCAGGTGTTGCTTTTCGTTGCGTGATTTTCCCCCGAATACGTACCTTTTCCGTCGATTCCGAAGGTGTATAGCTGGTTTCTAGTGTCGATCTAACCTATTAAATATCAAAGGTTTCTGGGTGATTACGCCGAAATCACAGATAGGCAAATGGCAGAAAACAGGGGTTCGCGTTGCCCCTCGTTTTTGGGTTTTCGTACCCCATTCTTGACTGTTAAACAGCTTTCGTGGATTGAGAAATCGCCAGTAATGACGAGGGTTCTGTTCATTTTCATGCCAAGGCGCGTGGATACCTAATGCCGTGAATGCGGCGACGGAGTACGTGGTGGCTTCCGGGCAATGGGCACTCGCCTTCCCGCTTATGCAGCTAATCTGGCCCTCCTATCCTTGAGTTGATTTTGGCAACCGCAGCTTGTTCTTCCACCACTTTCGAGACCCCACGTTGTTACCACGATGAAGTTCCCGCAGTCACATTCAGCCCTCCAGCGTGGGCAGTTGCAATCGAGACTCGGCGGTGCTGGCCTGATGACCTTCAAACGGTCATAACGGTTTCCAACTAAGCTCAACGGGTCTTGTTCTTCTTCAATGGAGATGTAGGTTACTTTAGGCATACTTCCTCTTCTTTCTTGAGGTGTTGAGGGCGGACGATGACGCTATGGCGTCAACGTCTGCACGGTGTTCATTTCTGGTGGATTTCTTCCCTTAGGAGGAGGCGAGTCTAAATACGGCCCATCATGCCATCGAACATGGCGTTTAGTTCTGCGTTCTTCACCTGATCCGCTCTTTCTTCCAACTCATTGCGGGTGGGACGCTGGGGGTGGATTGCCCCGATAATCTGATCAAGGGTGAGAACCTGAAGCACTTGGTGCAGTTTCTTCACCGTCCATGCCTTGTTCCCGGTCTTTTGCCGAAGGTATCGCGCCCATTCTGCTGCTGACCCCCCTGGCCCCCAATTCTCGTAGTCGTAGTACAGCAGTTTGGTATTCCGCCTGTTGTTCGCTTGCACCTCAGAAGTGGCCCATCAGCAGTTCGCTTTACAGTAGTTGCCCATGACGTTGACCCGGTCGATGTCATCCCCTCTGGTCTCTCCCTCATGTCCTTGAGGAAGGCCGGGAACTCCTCCCATCGCGGGTCGTACCGAATCCCCCTGCCGCCATGGGATTTGATATGGGAGTTGTTGCATCGAGCCTTCATCGCCTTCCAACTCTGGTATGTCGGGGTAATCCCCCCGCTTGTGTGCCCGTGCTTCAGGCGTTTGCATCCACAACTTTTGGACGTTCCATCCAGTCACCGACTCCCGCGAGTCTCGGTGACCTTCCCGCAATCACATTTGGTAACCCAGTAACGGGGCTTTGACCCCTTGGACAGTACAACGTAGAGGCCGAACCGCTTGCCTTCTAATTTGAGTGTTGCTTTACGCATTGCTTAATTTCCTCTAGGAGTCTGTCGGAAATAGCGC
>PLZC01000367.1:14584-15160 GCA_003151985.1 Acidobacteriaceae bacterium | reverse complement strand
GGAATCTGCACATCACCGTGCCCATCGTGCTGCGCCTCGAAGGCACAAACGTTGAGGAAGGCCGCAGAATCCTGAAGGAGTCTGGCTTGAATTTCCAGGTTGGCGCAACGATGAAGGACGCAGCGGAATTGGTTGTGAAGGCAGCTTCTAGCTTCTAGCTGCTAGCCTCTAGCTACAAAGACTACTGGAACGGAGATTCAACTTGGCGCAGGCATTCCAGGACCTAACAGTTTGGCAGCGGGCCATGGAGATGACTGTCTGTGTTTACGCCCTCACCAAGTCGTTTCCCAAAGATGAGGTGTATGGATTGACCTCTCAGTTGCGCCGTGCCAGTGTCTCTGTGGCGAGCAATATTGCCGAGGGTAGAGGAAGAATGACGGATGGAGAATTTCGTCAGTTCTTAGGAATTGCCCAAGGTTCAACTTATGAAGTACAAACGCAACTTCTAGTAGCCAGGCAGTTAAAGATGGGTGATGAAGAAATGCTGCGAAAGGCAGAGGCGCTTTGCATTGAAACTTCGAAAATGCTTGGCGCGTTCATCCAGTCTTTAGGAGCTAGAAGCTAGAAGCTAGGAGC
>PLZC01000367.1:0-14446 GCA_003151985.1 Acidobacteriaceae bacterium | reverse complement strand
CTGCATCACCGAAGGCATTCCCACGTTGGACATGATCAAGGTATGGACCAAGCTCAAGACCTCGAGTTCGCGGCTGATAGGACCTAACTGCCCCGGGGTCATTTCGCCGGGCAAGGCCAAGATCGGCATCATGCCCGGCCGCATCCACAAAGAGGGTTCAGTCGGCATCGTTTCGCGCTCAGGCACGCTGACTTATGAAGCGGTGCATCAACTTACACAGCGTGGCATCGGTCAATCGACGGCTATCGGCATCGGCGGCGATCCCATCATCGGCACCACGCACATCGACGCTCTGCGACTGCTGAACGACGATCCCGAAACCGAAGCCATCATCATGATTGGCGAAATCGGCGGCACCGCTGAAGAGGCTGCGGCCGAGTTCGTCAAGCAGCATGTCAGGAAGCCGGTGGTGGGCTTCATCGCCGGGCAGACTGCGCCTCCCGGCCGTCGAATGGGCCATGCCGGAGCGATCATCAGCGGTGGTCAGGGCACCGCCGCCGACAAGATGAAAGCCATGACCGCGGCCGGCATTCATGTAGTCATCTCTCCGGCAGATATCGGCGAAAAGCTGGCCTATGTCATCGGCAAAGCATAGACCGGAACGACTGATGTCGCGTCGGGGTGGGAACGCAATAATCCGGCTAAGGCAGGTTCGTGGATCCGGCGCTTGGCTCCGGGACGATAACTGGGCCGCTCCACCCGCCCGGTACGCTTCCTTGCCGTCGAGACCTTCCACGCCCAGCCCAAGCTCACACCGAAACGCTCCGCCAACTCGCCCAGGCTCCCCTTGCCCTGGTCGAAGGCCTCACGGAAATGTTAGCCATGCGGCTCAAAACATCGAAGTTAGGTGACGTCAGGTTGGTGTGCGCAAATCTGTTTTCCCGGTTCCCAGCGCGTTGGCCGTGAAGAATCCTCTTTCAGCGCTGCCTACAGAGGTCAGCCATTGCTCCCTCGGTTGCGTTGACAATTGAGTTAAACGCTGCAAGTCCATCGCATAGACAGGATACGTTCCGAAACAGGACAATCAAAGAACCCGATTCTGGCTGCAGGGCAAGCTGGCCGTATTCTTGCTGAGCAAAAGCCTGGCAAGACTGGGCAGGACGATTCTCCCCGGGGCTTTTCTGCCGGAACCTCCCATCCTCAGTACGCGGCTCGAATTTCGACTGACCTATCACCCAGTGCTCGCTGCCATCACTTCGACACTGCAACCAAATTGCCGAAACGTTCAGCTAACCAACACACAAAAGAGGACCAAAACGCGACGGCCATGCTCCAGCCCTACCAGGCCATCAAATCTCAGACGCGATGCCGACTTTTGAGGAGTAATCCCGATCGTGAACGCTAAGTCTCTAAACATGCATGGATCAGGGTCGCAGCGATTTCGTTCCGGACGTGATATCCGGTACATTCCAGCGAGCTGCGGCGGACGTATGCTGATAGTTCGGTAACATTGCTTTGCATTGCGCGCTGGGCAGTATCACCCGCCAGGTGGATGAGGGTAATCGAGTGGCCGAAGAGCGTGAAAGAGCCATGGCTCCCGCAAGTGACCTTAAGAGTGAAGACATGAGGCATTTCGATTGAGGTTGAACGGATTGGGCGCGATTGCGGCGGGGCCGCGAACAGGGCTGCCGACGAGGACCGACTTGAGCCATGCCTGAGACACGTGGCGGCCACAGCGCTCCAGCCCAATGGAGGGATGAAATGAAGGTCGGATCAGTATTTCTTGCCGCTCTCGCGGCAGCTTTTCTTTGGTTGCCGATTGGAGGCTCAGCCCAGGCTGTACCCGGGCAGGCTTCTTCCAGCGCCATCACGCTCGACGTGGTGGTTACGAATAAGTCGGGCGTGCCGGTAGTCGATCTGCAGCCGGGGGACTTCAAGCTTCTCGATAAGAAACAAGCGCAGAGTCTCATCTCTGTCCAGATTGCCGATGGCGCGAGCGCGAAAACCGATGCTGCGACCGAAGCTATCCTGGTGGTCGACGCCGTCAACGGATCGCTTGAAACAGTCGAATCCGAACGACAGATGCTTGCGCGTTTCCTTCAGGAAAACGGCGGAGAACTCGCTCTTCCCACATCCTTGGCGGTCCTTTCAGACCAAGGAATGACGGTTAAGAATCCGCCCACCCGCAAAGGAAAGGAGCTAGTGGATTTCCTGAATGCCAATATACCCGGCCTCCGTCCACTCAGCACGTTTGGCTGGGATGCCGATATGGCACGCGAACAACTTTCGCTGAAGGCGTTCGATTTCCTCATCGCGCAGACAAGCAGAAAGCCAGGCAGGAAACTGCTCATCTGGTTGAGTCCAGGCTGGCGTCTGCAAACCAGCGGGAATTGGGTTGCAAGCCAAAAGGACCGGCAGATGTTGTTCAACAAAGTCGCCGCGCTTTCGACGGCATTGCGCACGGCTCGCGTTACGGTGTATAGCCTGGACCCCTCGGGGATAAATTCCGAGCTGACCTTTCAACAGATTTACGAAGCTTATCTAAAGGGCGTGGATGCGCCCAACCATGTGGACTATGGCTATCTGCTTCTCCAGGTGCTGGCCACGCAGACGGGCGGGAAGGCACTTTCAGCAGCCAGTGACATGGCCGGCCTGCTTGATAAGTGCATGGAGGATGCGCGTGCCTACTATGTGCTCAGTTTCAGTCTGCCTCCCTCCGCTCATCCGAATGAGTATCACAGCATTGAGGTGCAAATCGACAAACCTGGCTTAAGGGCGCGCACGCGAACCGGCTACTATGCCTTGCCCGCCGCTGCGGAGAAGCAATCCACCCCCAGCGCTTCTCCTCAGGCGCCGGCAAATTGAGGTTGATATTTCCAGCGAGAAAATTCCAATTCAGGCGAAGAGGAATACTCGAAGAGTTAGGTTGGCGGAAGCCCACGGGCCGGCCGTTCTTCAGATCCAGAGTCGTGGATGCTGCGCCGTTACTTATGCATCGCACGACGATGCAGCGACTAACTGAATTAACTGGAGGGCCATTTCAAGCGATGCATCGTCTTGCGGCATCACTGGCCGGCAACTTCGTGTTCTGCTATTCTTGCCGAGCAATGCCGGTCGAACCCAAGCGCGTAATGCTTGCTTTACCGTGGCGGCGATGTGCGTTGCGGCACGCATTTGCATTCAGCATACTGGGCTGCTGCCTGCTTGGTGTGTGGGTCGGCGCCGGGCTCCAGGCCTGCGGCCAGACCCGCTCTCCCCAAACCCTCTCGGAGGACGCCGACGCGGCTTATGTGCGCGGCGATGTGCAAGAGGCGATACGCCTTTATGAAGAACTGATCAAGGTAGAGCCTGATTCGGTGGGAGCAAGGACAAATCTGGGAGTAGCTCTGGCACGCCTCGGACGCTACAACGATGCGGTTGCCCAGTACGATGAAGCGCTGAAGCGAGCCCCGGATAACCCGAGTATTCTTCTCAACCTCGCGTTGGCCTGGTACAAGCAGGCTGCCTTCTATACGGCTGCTGTCAAACTCGAACGCCTGCGCGCGAAGCACCCGGAGAACCGACAGTCGCTCTATCTGCTTGCCGATTGCTACCTGCGCCTGGGCCGAAACCCGGATGCTGTGGCACTGCTTCAGCCTGTTTACAATGCCGATCCAAACGATCGCGCGGTGGACTTCGCTCTTGGCACGGCGCTGATTCGCGCCGGGCAGATCAAACAGGGAGAGGTCATCATCGAACAGGTCGCGAAGACGGGCAACCAAAATGAAGTAGACCTGTTAACAGGAGCAGCGCAGCTCGCCGCCCATGACAACAAGGCGGCGGCAAGCACGATTCACAAGGCTCTGGAGAGCGAGCCCGATCTGCCGGGGGCCTGGTTGTTGTATGCGCGGGCCTTGCTCGACAATGGGGACCACGAGGGCTCAAGGGCTGCGTTTCTAAGAGCACTGCAGGCCGATCCCAACGATTTCGAAGCCAACCTTTATCTTGGAGGAATGTTGCGTTACGACGGCAATATCGCGGATGCAACTTCGTATCTTGAGAAAGCGCAGATGCTGCGGCCCGCTTCCATGGAGGCGTGTTTTCAGATTGGCTTGCTGAATCTGGCCAGAGGACGATTGCAAGACGCCTTGTCCGATTTGCAACGGGTAGAGCACCAGTCTCCTGATTTCAAGGAAGTCCATGTTCAACTAGCCGCGTTGTATGCTCGTCTACACCGCATCGAAGACAGCGAGCGTGAGCGCATCGCGGTGGTCGAACTTGACGAGAAGGCGCGCAAGCAAGTTCCCAGTCAACCCCAACCATAAGCGGTCATTTGGGTTCTGTAACCGGCAGAATTTGATCTGCCGCGATATTCTTGAGGACCTGCATGGATCCGGACGGCCACCGGACTTCAATTTCGTCCACCGTGTTCGCCGTGCCCAGGCCGAAGTGGACCGGGCCGGCGCTGGACGAGGCGTATCCTGACGCGGTGGACTTGTAGATGAATTGAGTTTGCCCGCCGGCCACGATCCGAATCCGCGCTCCGATTCCGTCGCGGTTACTCTTCGTGCCGCGCAGGGCAAGTTCCAGCCAATGGCTGTGATTCAGACTGTCATTCATCCAGATTTCCGCAGGGGCACTCAGCGCGGTAACCACAACGTCGAGTTTCCCGTCGTGATTGAAGTCGCCTACGGCAGCGCCGCGGTGGCGGCGTGGGGGCAGCGCGTCGAAACCGGCCTCCACTGTCAATGCGGACCAGCGGCCTGTTGGCCCATTCCGGAAAACCGTGTTGTGCTGATCGATCTGGACAATCGAAGCCATGGCCGGCGATTGCACGTCGCCCCGGGCGACAAAAATATCCTTCCAGCCATCGTTGTCGAAATCGGCAATATTGAGGCTGTAGCCGGACATGGGACTACTTAGAGCGGTCATTCCGCTGCGTGCCGTAATCTCAGTAAATTCACCTTTGCCATTGTTTTCGAAAACAGGAAACGTTTCATTGACCAGCGCGGTGAGTGCGATGTCGGGAAACCCATCGTTGTTGAGATCCTGAGCATCCGCGCCCATCTCGGAAATGAGATTGCCGTGTTCGGGAAGCGCCACTCCGGCCTCAAACGCAACTTCATCGAAATGGAGGTTGCCTTTGTTGTGAAACAGCGAGCTGAAGAGCTTGTCATTGGTCACGAAGAAATCCGGCAGCCCGTTGCCGTTGAAATCCGCGACCGCAACTCCCATGCCCTTTCCGATATGCGCGCGGATTCCCGACTGTTCCGATACATCTGTGAACGTGCCATCGCCCTTATTAAGAAAGAGCTGATTGGGAAGTCCCTGGAAGAATTTTGGATGACAATAATCCGGCTTACCGTTGACCTTGCAGACTGGTTCGTTCGACCGGTCCCAGCTCAGATAATTCACCACGAAGAGATCCAACAGGCCATCGTTGTTGACATCCACCCAGGCTGCGCCGGTAGACCAAAGTGGCCCATACCGCTTATCGAGCTTGGAGAGTCCGGCCCGCTCCGTAACATCGCTAAAGGTCCCATCGCCGTTATTGCGATAGAGCGTGTTCCGATAGACGCCGCTGACAAAGATATCCTCATATCCGTCATTGTCGTAGTCGCCGATTGCAACCGCTGTGTCGTAACCCGTCCCAGCGAGTCCCGCTTTTTCCGTCACGTCCGTGAATGTTCCATCGCCATTGTTTCGGAACAGCCTGTCCCAGTATTTTGGCGAGGTCTTTTTCAGGCTCGTGATATCGGCCCCGTTTGTGAAGAAAATATCCAGATTCCCGTCATTGTTGTAGTCGAAGACGGCAACGCCCCCGGCCATGGTTTCTGGGACGTGTCGCTCCGGGGTCTCGCAACTGTCGAGCGAAAAGGGGATTGGGCGGGGTACGAAATGGATGGGTGATTTGGCCGGTTCCGGAGCAGGAACCGGTTGTTGCGGAAAGAGCAAGACGGTGCATGATAACAGTAGTACCGTGACCGCGATTGAGAGCGCGCACCGGCCGGCCCGCCCCCTGTCGGATTCAATGCGCCGCATCTTGTTTGCTGAGCCTTTCAATCTCACCCTTCTCTCGGGCGGCGTCTTCCGGGCGCTGTGCGGCAGTGTACGCACGAAACAGGTCCCAGCGAAGCCGTGCTTCATCGGGCAGGGAGTCCTGGGCAATCTCCAACTCCCGAATCCCGGCTGCAGAATCTCCTTTCGCGACCAACCCTTCGCCCAGCACCATGTGGGCCAAACCATTCTTGGGTTCGAGTTTCAACGCCTCTTGGGCGAACGACTTTCCCTGGTTCACATCCTGCCGCTTGATGTATTCTTCCGCCAACCGGATCCTCGCGGGCACATGCGATGGTGAGATTTCAATCTCGCGCTTCAGTTCCTTGATCCCATCGTCCGGACGCGTGCGCAGAAGATAGGCGCCGATGAGGAAATGAACTCCGGGTTGGTCGGGATACTTGGCTTCAAGTTCGTTAAAGAGCTTGTCGGCATCTTCATAATGTTGCGCTTCCACAGCGAGCGCACCGGCACCTGCCATGTGAACCATTTCCCGGCGATCGGCGGGAATCTCTGCGGGCAAGAATGGCAGGCGCAAGGCAGCCAAGCCAAGCGGCTCAACCAGCGGCGATGCGTTCTCGCCCGATGCCACTCGTGTAAAAAGAAGAGCCATGCTTTCATCAAACTTCTCTGACCGCGTGAGCAAAATCGCGGTGACGTAAGAGACGGTGGAAGTCATCTTCCCGTTGTCACCTAGTCCGAGCACCATGCTCTGCTGCAGGCGATCCAATGCCCGCGTGTATTCGCGCGTCTCAAACTCGCTCAATCCCAACAGCGCCCATCCGTAAGCGTTTTCCTGATTGCGAGCGAGAAAGCTCCGCAGAACTGTGCATGCCTCGAAATAATTCTCCTTCTCATACAGCAGTGTGCCCAGGTACCACAATCCTTCGTCCCACTCCGGTTTGAGCTTCAAGGCCTGACGATAGCTATCGATCGCGGCGTCATCGCGGTTCTCGTCCCGCGCGCGCTTCGCGGCTTGGGCAAGTTGCTCAAAGCTGGCGGCGCCGTGCATGGCAGTGGCGCTCCGGCGCGCCGTTGCAGCGGCCTGGGCCGGGAACCCGGCAGCCAGCATCAGCAGGGCCGGAGCAAGAATCGCGATCACTGTGGCCCCTCCAGGGGATGTTCGGTATCTCGCCCCCCGGCGGCGCGATCCAGATTCCCCTCTCGCTTCTTGATGGAGACGTAGGCATTCATCTCCCGCTGGGCGTCCTCTTTGCGGCCCAATTCCCGGTAAGCCGCCGCGAGATGAAAGTGAATGGCGGAACTCTGCGGCGCGAGACGCTCCGCCGACTCCAGTTCCTGCGCGCTTTCCTTCGCCTGTCCGGCAGCAAGAAGGGCTCGACCGAGAATATGATGCGTGTCGGGATTGGTGGGCTCAATCTCTATGGCATGCCTGGCCAAAGACAAGGCCTCGGTCAGGTCACTGCCATCGATCTCGAATTGGGCCAGTTCCAGCATCGCTGGAACATGCTGGTGGGATATCTCAAGTTCCTTTCGGAACTCCTGCGCCGCCTTGGCAGGCTCCAACTGGAATTTGAGCAACGTCCCTTGAAAATAGTGCACATCCGGTTGTTGACCATACTCAGCCAGCAATCGGCGCGAATACTCTTGCCCGCGCGCAAAGTCGTGCAGAGACACATAGAATGCTGCTTTTCCCGCCAGCCAGACCCGCTCGCGGAACTCCGGCGAATAATCTTCGGGCAGATTGGGCATGCGCAGCGAGGCCAGGCCCATGGCTTCAACCAGCACCGGACTCTCCCCTCCGCGTTGCGATCTGTCGGCCAGCACATAGAGCGCCTGCGCAAAGTGGCCTTGATGCGTCTGCAGCAGCGCCCAATGAAAAGCTGCAACTTCGGTTAGATCGCCGCTTCCGTGAAAGTCGCCATGCACCCATGTCTGCAGGTCTTGGCTGGAGCGGTCGAAGTCGCGCATCTCGAATTCGCACAAGCCCTTCAAGGCCCATACTGGGCCCGGTTTTGGCGCGAGGGCGACGAAGTGAGCGAAGGAGGCTTGCGCTTCAGAATAGCGGTCCTGATCGTAGAGAAGATTGCCCAGCCACAACCATCCTTCGCTCCAGGAGGCGCGTAGGCGAACTCCCTCGCGGTAGAACCCTATAGCTTCTGTCATTCGGTCCGCAATGCGCGCGCTATCTGCCTGTCTCGCAATCTCGTCAAAGCCCTTTTGTGGGGGCGATGCAGATGCCGAAACGCCTAAAGGCAGCAGGGCAGCAAGAGAAAGGACAAGGAACATTGTGGAACGATAACACGGACGATTCACAAGAAACCACCCTTGGAAACGAAACGAGCGGCCGCGTGGCCGCCCGCTTCGTTCCATACAGGTACAGATTAGAAGCTAAACTTCGCGCCCAGTTCCAGAATTCGTTGGCCGAAATGCCATTGGGCGTGACCGAAGTTAGCGTTGCCGTTCACTTGTCCCTGGCCTGCAACGTATGTGTAGTTGTTCAACTTGGTGTTGCTGTCGCCGGGCGCAAAGGACAGCAAAGCGTGATTGAGGAAGTTGAATCCGGCAATTCTGAATTGCATGTTCTCGTGTTCCCCGATCTTGAAGTTCTTGATCGCCGTAAGATCGCTCTTCCAGTACTTCGGGCCCGGTATGTAGGGCATTTTGGTTGTGCCGTTTGCACCATTGCCTGCCGGCAGACTGAAGCAGCTTGCGTTGATATAGTAGCCCTTCGGATTTCCCTTGGCCGGGTTGCAGGTGAGCTTTGCCATCAACTGAATGTCAGGCGTGCCCAACAACGCTGTGTTGTTTATCGCCCCAGTAGGATTGGCTGCAGTAACAAAAGCAGGATCCGCAACGGGAGTGTAGCCGAAGTTGTAGCCGCCTGAGCCCGAGGTCAGGTTCGCGCCACTTTCAATTTGCGTCATGCCGGATACTTCCCAGCCGTTCGCTGCCCCTCTGAGAAGGGAGTTGCCACCTTGAATTCCCGGCACATGGATGACATACGCAGTACTCAAAACATTGGGACGGTTGATGCTGGAAATGCCATAGAACTCATTCACGCCGTAGTCTGCGTACCCGCTGGTGCTGTTTGTACCCAGGAAGCTATCTCCCAACGTCTTCGAGTACGTATAGTTGACCATCAAAGTGAGGAAGCCGGAGGTGCGCTGAAGACTCCCCTGCAGAGAGTCGAACCGCGCCTTCCCGGCGGTGGTTTCGGACATGATGTCCTGGTAATTCTGGTATGGACGAAATTGTTGCTGGCACGCGACAGAGGTTGAACTAGTGGGACAGGTAAAGCCTAGCATCCCTCCGAGCGGAATTGCATTCACGTTGATCTGAGGCTGAAAGTACTTAGACGAGTTGCCAACGTATGAGACCTCGATATTCATCTTGGCCGGCAGCCTCTGATCGACGGTTACGCTGTATGTGGTCACCAGCGGCTGGTCATGATCGTGCGGACTCACGGTGGCGATAGTATTCGGCGCGGAAAGAGTACCCGCCGGAATCCCTTGGCCAAAGACGGCAGGAGGTTGTGCATGGGTATCGATGTCTTCGTAGGTGGGGCACAACGCGTCGTTCTGGCCGCAGCTCCACTGCACAGAACCGATAGCCGTTTGCGCAGCGGCGGTATAACTGTTGCTTTGCACCGAGTCGTAGGAGCGGTAGTTGCCAAAGCCGCCGCGGACGATGGTCCGGCCGTTGCCGAACAAGTCGTACGCAGCGCCGACACGCGGCGAGTAAAACAAGAGGGTGTCGGCGGTGCCCGCCAGCGGAATCGCGGAATTGGACTTGTGCCAGGACACGCCCGTATTCTGCCCCACTGCGGACGGATCGTTATTGTAGGTTTTGGGATCGAATTGGGCCAGGCCGAAAGGCGGCGAATAGGGTTTGCCGTAGTGCTCCAGGCGAATGCCGTACTGCACCGTCAGATGACGGGTCACTTTCCAGTCGTCCTGAATATAGAAAGACAGAATTTTGTCGGCCATCTCCTGCGGCGGAGGCGCTGCCTGTTCGGTATAGCCGGTTTGGCCAAGGCCCATCAACGCGTCGGCGTACATGTTGCCGGAGACCGTCGGCGCCCAAGTGCCGTAGCCCAGGTCGCCCCACTGTCCCCAGTTGTTCTGTACATTGTTGACGAACTCCCAGTAGACGCCTGCCTTAGCGGTGTGCGTGCCGATGACCTTGGTCAGATCCTCCCCGGCGGCGGGAATTTTCTTGTAGCAGGTGAGGGGGAACTGATAGCCAACATCGCCTAAATTGGGGAAGCCCGAGCCCCAGGTGGCAAACATGGGCGCCGTCGGCTGGCCGTAGATACCCTTCAGCGTGAAGTTGGGGATGCTTGAGCGCTGTAGTTTGGCTGGGTCTTGCGCAACCGCGGGGTAGTCCTCGTAGGTAAAGGTGAACCTGGACTCGCTGGTCATGCTTGGCGTGATGACGTGCATGAAATTGGCGCTTACGAAATCGGACAAGTCCCCGCCGAGCAGAGGCGTCGGTGCAGGAACAGCGTTTTGAGAGGCCGTGTTGGCCCACATGCCAACCGCCCAGGTTGCGGTCTGTTGCTGGCGGTTGTAGGTCACGTAAAGCTTGCTCTTTTCACTATAGTCGAAGTCCACCCTCAACATATTCTGGGTCATGTTCATGGGCTGGGTGATGTCCTGAACGTAGTTGAAACCATTGGAGTTCGGGGCGCCGTTCGGGGTGTTGGGCGCCGGCAAATAAGCCTTCATCAGGGCCACGCCATTAGGATCGAGACAGGCTGACGAAAGAACCCCGCCATTGATGGTGCAACCAGCCAGTCGTGGCTGGGATACCGATTTTCCTGGGGTAAGGGCCAGGATGCCGCGATACGGATCCAATTTAGGCGGAGTATACCCTGGCTGCCCGGGTGTTCCGCTCGCTGGATCCATGTAATTGGCGCCTGGCAGCGTCGTCGGGGTTGCAATCAGAGTGTTTCCCCCGCCGACAGTGGCGCCGTTGGCGCCATAGCCGGCAACCGCGCTAAAGTCTCCGCTGAGCATCTGCGGGGTCATCACGAAGGCGGACTCGATGCCCGCGTCGTTGAGCTGCTTGTAGTATTCGTAGCCGTCGAAGAAGAAGAGCTTGTTGCGGCTCTTGTTGAACCTGGTGCCCGGAATGATCACCGGCCCGCCAATGGTGGCGCCGGGATAGTAGTAGGATTCGTTCGGGCGGGTCGTGACCCCGTTTTCCTTCTCATAGGACTCCAGCGAATTCAGCGCCGCATTGCGGGCATTGAAGTGGAAGTCTCCATGGAAACTCGCGCCGCCGGATTTGGTGATGACATTGACCACCACCGGCCCCTTGGCGTTATCGGCCGTAAAGTTCGAGGTGAGGATCTTGACTTCGGAGATCATGTCCTGGTTCGCGGTGACCGGGACCGAGTTGCCGTAAGCGCCAGGATCGAACGTGTGACCGCCATCCATGGTCACGTCAACCGCTTGACCGTTGACGTTTTCGTTATCCAGCGGGCCGTTCAGGTTTAAACCGACCGTCTGCCCGTTATATGCCTTTGAGTTGACGCCTCCGTTGGAGCTCATCACCGCTCCCGGCATCATATTTACGATCTCGGTAGCGTCGCGGCTGACAAGGGTGAGTTGCTGCAGGTCGGCGGCAGAGATGGTGTATGACTTCTCGCCGGACTCCGTCTGCGCCAACGCGGTCTCGGCGGAAGTCACTTCCACCGTTTCGTTGGCAGACCCGACTTTTAGCGGGATGTTCATGGCGCGGTAGTCGCCTCCGGTAAGGGCGATGCCGGACGCATGGTATTTCTCGAAGGCTTTGGCAGTTACGGTCACTTCGTAGCTCGCCGCGGGCAATTCCGTGATGGAGAAATATCCCTCGCGGTTGGTGGTCGTTACCCGGATTTCACCAGAAGCCGAGTTCTTGACGGTAATAGCTGCCCCGGCGACCACCGCACCCTGGCTGTCCAGCACGGTTCCGCTAAGGGTCGCAAACATTGACTGCGCCCGGGCCGACGGTGCGGCAAAGGCCAGAAGTGAAAGAACCATCAACAAGAATCTCGCTCGCGTCATATTGACCATTGACCATCCTCCTGAAGTGTTGCTGGAGCCACTTGTACCGCTGCCCGCCAATGGACTGACCGGAATCTATCTCTGGTTCGGAACGGCTGCGAGATGCGATATCGTTATCGACAAACTTGTAGGTCTATCCAGTGATGAATGTCAAGCCTGCACCCGCTACGGAGCCGTTACGCGTAAATAAACGCTTTACTCGCACTATGTTGCACGTACTTGTTGCATGGTCGTAACAGCATGTTTCCCGCTTCCCGCTTGCTCAATTTTCTGATAATATAGGGTGCGCTTAGGAGGTACTCCTTCATTCCAACGCAGACTCAGACCGGGGATGAGGCTGAAGAGATCCAAGCGGTGCTTTCTTCAGAGACTTTTTCCAGCTCTCCCAGCCAGACCAGACTCTTAAAGTATTTATGCACCAACCATTTCAGCGAGAATCGAAGTGTCCTCAACGAGTACAGAATTGGCGTGGAAGCGCTGGGACGTCCCAGGGACTTTGATCCCTCAAAGAACTCCGGCGTTCGGGTGGAAGTGCATCGGCTTCGTGCGAAGCTGCGTGGGTACTACGAAACCGAGGGAGCGAGCCACTGTATCAGAATCATCCTGGAGGAGGGCCATTACGGACTTCAGTTTGTTAGGCATGACGATGTTCCTGCATCCTCCGGCGAGTCGCAAGGGTTCAGGAGTTCTGCTAAAGATCGGGGGGAAACGTTAGCCCGCGACGGCTCGCCTCCAATCGTGGAGAACCCTGCTGAGAAGGCGAACAGAATTCGAGTTCTCCCTCAGTTCTCCGCAAATGGCATGGCAATCGTCGCGGCTGCTGTTGTCGTGGCAATCGTTGTCGTTTGGGTGATGAACGGGGCATGGTCTCGCGGAAGCTTCGCCCGGACTTTCTCAGCGCCTCCGCCACAGGCGCTTGGCATGGCGCCTGCCGCCACGGCCAATAACGGTTCCATCCTGATCCTGGCCGGCTATCAGAAAGAGAAGTATATTGACCGCGATGGAAGCGTCTGGGTAGGTGATCGTTACTTCGCAGGCGGAAACGCAGTTGAGCTGAGACTTCCATATATCCAGGGAGCGGCAGATATAACGTTGTACCGCACCGCTCGAACTGGGGACTTTAGTTACGACATCCCTGTAAAGGCAGGCAACTACGATCTTCGGTTGAGTTTCGTCGAAACGATCTTCGGGCCGGGCACGTACGCCTCAAGGGGAGAGAGCAGCAGGGTCTTCTCCGTATTCCTGAATGGGCAACCGTTATTGGTCGAATTCGACATTCTGAGCGAGGCGGGGGGGGCCTATCGGGCCTTTACGAGAGTGTTCAAGGGTGTTTCCCCGGGCAGCGATGGGATGGTTCATCTCAAGTTTGTTCGGTATTTCGATCAGCCCATTGTCAATGCCATTGAATTGGTGCCCGACTCGGGAAGCAGAATGAATCCGGTTCGGATTGTGATGCAGGCGAACTCCTATGTCGATCATGCCGGGAGCGTGTGGGGGTCTGACGAGTATGCCATCGGAGGGGTTCTGGATACGCATCAGAAAACGCCAGTGGCCACGAGCGACCCGCATCTGTTAGATGGTGAGCGGTTTGGCCACTTCGCTTATCAGATCCCTGTGGCTCCAGGCCGCTATACAGTTACTTTGCATTTTACAGAAGCATTTTACGGCACTGTAGTTGCACCTCCCGATCATGGCCCCGGCCGCGTCTTTGACGTCTACTCAAACGGTGTGGCGCTGTTGCGCAATTTCGATATTTTCGGGAACGCCGGGGGACCCAACAAGCCGGTGACGGAGGCCTTCAAGGGTATCGAGCCCAACGCGGCTGGCCTGATCGTTCTGAGCTTTGTCCCGGTTAAGAACTACGCTTGCGTGAGTGCTATCGAAGTGACGGACGAGTCTCCGTAAAGTAGCTTCCATCCCATCCCGACCAGCAATATCATCCCAGAGCGCGGCTTCAATCCGCGTGCCTTGCCTCGGGCAAAATACTTCAGGGATTGTCCATATCCCCTTCTTACCCATTTCCGGCTCCATACATATAGCAATCTATGACATTTATATGCGTCGGCCCGGTTTCCACACGCCTTCGCCTGCTCCTGAATGTGAATGCCGTGCGACAATGGAGGCAATCGTGATGACAATCGCCTCCTCTGCAGTCATTCCCGAGCCGGTAGCGGTAACCCCGGAGTTGTTGGCCCAACACGCCATTACTCCGGATGAGTACAACCGCATCCTGTCGGCGCTGGGCCGCGTCCCTTCCCTCACCGAACTCGGCATTTACTCCGTGATGTGGAGCGAGCACTGCTCCTACAAATCGAGCCGCGCGCACCTCAAGCGGCTGCCCACCAAGAGCGACCGCGTGGTGCAAGGGCCGGGCGAGAACGCCGGCATCATCGACGTCGGTGACGGATGGGCCTGCGCCTTCAAGATCGAAAGCCATAACCATCCCAGCTACATTG
>PLZC01000465.1 GCA_003151985.1 Acidobacteriaceae bacterium | reverse complement strand
ATCAACAGGTTCCGTAAATTGCTGGTCAGCTTCGAAAAGACAGAGGCAAGCTACGTTGCGCTTCTCTCACTGGCCTGCGCCATGATCTGCTGGAGGCAGACTGTTTCTATTTACGGATAAGTTCTTAGTTCAAACGCCGTTTGCGCCAGTATTCTGTGCTCCGAGGGTATCAAGATTCCTAGGCAGTATCATCTGCGCCTGAGTGGAAACACAGGCACGGTCAGCGCACCTGCGCCGCGAACAACGCGTGATGCGCAAGAATGAAGAGCGTTCGGTGATCCAAACCTCCGAAGATCAGCTGCAAAGGCCGCTCCGGCACATCGATCTCGGCAATCTGATGACCGTCCTGCGCGTAGACGAAGATTTGCCCGTTGGCCACGTAAACGTTCTCGCGCGCATCCACAGCCACGCTCTCGCCTCCTCGTTGCGCAAACGGCTTCGGCTCCGCGAGTGTCCCGTCCGGTTTGACCGTCGCGCTATAGGTAATGTCCTCAGATTCGCTGCTGACATACACCCGCTGTCCCGGCTCTGCGACCAGGAACCCATACGTATCGAGGTTGTCGCTGAACCGCCAGCCGGATGTTTCATTCGCCGGGCCCTGCTGAAACACCCGGCCCGCTGGCAGAAACACGCTGCCATCTTCAGAGACGTATTCGCGCTTCTTGGGCGTGTTCGCATCCGCTGCAAACATCTCCGCCAGCGTTGTAAAACGCATCGTATCCAGGTTCAACTGGTCTTTGAATTCCCCATTGTTCCACCAATTCGCCGGAAGAATCACGGCGGCTCTGCCGTGAGGCTGCACAGGCTGCGGCTTCAGCACCGTCAGTTCTTCCGCTGAGCTTCTCGGCTGGAACGTGTACACCGCGCTCTCCGGCCCAGCTGACGAAACAACCAGCAGCTTGCCTGACTTGTCAAACGCCAAGTTCACCGGGTCGAGCGGATTGTCGCGTTCAACCGTGAGACCTTCCTTCCCGCACCACCCATAGATGCGCTGGTTGTGGTGGTCCACGAAATAGAGCTTGCCTGCGGCATCCACGGCTGCTCCTGAAATAGAGAAGAAGCCGTCCTCCAACTTCTTTACGGTCGTTCCCCTCTTCAGCACAGGGGAGGCATCACTCTGCTGCGGCTGCTGCGGATCAGCAGGGATGTCCAGCGCTGCGAACTCGCGTTCACGCACCTCGAGATGATGCGTCATATCCTCGATTGCATTCTCGTAAGGGAACTTGCTCAGGCGCAGGAATGTGCCGCAGCCATTCGCGTCGCAAATGCCATACCCACTCTCCGCGTTTACATGAACATCACGGAAATGGATTTCCGACGATCGATAGATACGCACAGCCGCCGGAACCGGCGCCAGCGAACGCGTTACGCGATAGCCGTGATAGTTCGCGATGGTGAGATTGCGGCAGTCATCAATCTCCAGCGAAAGAGATTCAGGGCTCTCCCCGGCCTCCTCTTCGGTTTGCAGCGCGTTGATGTCCCAGTTCTGCACGTGATCAAACTTGATCTCGTTCCGTACGTGGTGCTCGTTCGACAACTCGTACACGTGCCCGGGCGTCTTCGTGTTCGATACCAGAAAGCCTGACTGCGCAAACGTATTTGGTGTCCAGATGTCTGCGAATGTTCCTCCGCCTTCATCGGCAACCCAGAGGCTGGGATACTGCCCGTCCCAGCGCTTGTGCAGGTCAGAATCAGCCGTGTGGTTGTTGTTGTAAGGATTGCCGCCGCTGCCGTGGCCGCCGAGAAAGCGCACGTCATCGATCAGCGACTGCTCGCCCGCCTTCCACAGGACGGCTACCGCACGCGGGTTGATGCCGCCCGCAAATACTCCGATTCCGCTGACGATGGTCTTTCCGCCTGGCGGAGCGTAAATCACCGCTTTTGGCGCGCCCACCCCCTGGTATTCCGGAGCCTCATCCAGCAGGTCAATCTGCGTTAGCGTGGGATGCAGCGCAATGAGTACCGTGTCGGGCTTGAGCGTGAGGCTGTCTCGCACCACGTAGTGCCCACCGGGCAGATAAAGCACGCGATGCGCATTGATGGCTTGCTGCAACGCGGCAGTGTCGTCCGTTGTTGCATCGCCCTTCACTCCCAGCGTGTGCACATTCACCCACTCATTGCTTGGAGGTAGCATTTGGATCGCGGGCGGAAGCGCCGCGGGCAAGGAGGAAAGCGGTCCAGCCTCATACTGCATGCCCATGGACCCCATCCGCCCTTCGCCCGGCACGATCAACCCATAAGTGAAGTTCTTCACAGCGTAAACCGCGCCTTTTCCGGCGACGGTCTTCCCGCTCTCGCGTAGTTTGGCGAAGACCGGTGCGTTGCTCAGCACTGCGTTCTCGAATCCGATCTCCGTCAACGGGCTTTCCTCCAGGCTGATCGTCACCACCGGCCCGCTGATGTTGTGAAACCGCGAATCCTTCACCCAAAGCTGATCAGGATAGCCCTCATCAATATCGATCGCCTTCGGCACGTCGCGAAACGTATCGCGAATCAACGTCAACCCGGCTTCATGCTCCCGGATGGCTGCTTCCTTTTGCCCCTCGAAGACCGAGTCAATCAACGTGAACTGCCAAGCCGGCGAGGTATTCTCCGTGAGGATTCCGTAGCGCCCTCCGTAGAAGCGCAGATCCTCCGCCTCATTCCCGCCTGGTAAACCCCGGCCAGCCCTGATCCAAGATGAAAGTCCATGTGAGTCAGAAACGAGTGTTGCGCCACATGGAAGCGCACCGCGACCGCAGCAGGATTATCGTCTCCGATCTCGATATCGATGTTGCTCATCGCCGAATAAAACGTATTCGGATTGGCATCGGCCACGTTGTTGTTCGGCGGCACCGATCCCGGAGGAGGAAATGCAATGCGATCCCCTGCCCGCGGCTGTTCATGAGGTGTCAGCCCCGTGAACATCACCATCACACCGATACCTTTCTGGAAGCCTGGCGTATTCGGCGGAAGCACGAACACCGGGCGCGTTGCGCCATACCCGATGAGCCGCACGCCCGGCCACAGGTAGACCGTTCGCGTGATGGTGTAACGGCCCGCGGCGACGAACACGATGCCCTCCCGCCCTGTACCAGACGCTTTGTCGATAGCTGCCTGCAGCGCGGCGGAACTGTCTGCATTCGTCCCAGGAGGATCCACATAAATGGCCTTGGGGTCTTCCAGACGGGAAGTGATGACGGATGCGGCGAAAGCCGCCGGGCAAAAGCACAGGGTGACAGCAACCATTACAGCCTTGTTCATAGGGCTCCCGGCAGGTGAGGTCTTGAGTTAAACTACGGAATCCAGCATATCGGATTCGTTACGCCAGCATGAGATTAGATTGCAACCGCGTCCCGTGCTAATATCCACTAATCTGGCTCGCCACAGGCTTGAGCCGAGGAGGTCGGGATGAGTCAAACCACAAGGCGTAGTTTCCTCAAAACAGGTCTGGCCGCTGGAGCCATGGCGACCGTTGGAACGCTTCCTCTTTCCGCTAAACGCACCGCGACCGACACCGTTGTGTTAGGCCGGTCAAAGATAGGGGTGACGCGGCTGGCCTTCGGAACCGGGACGGATGGCGGTGCAGTGCAGGCAGCGCTGGGCCAGCAGGAGTTTACACGGCAGGTGCGCTATGCATACGACCACGGCATCCGCTTCTTCGAGACGGCCGAGGCTTACGAGACGCCAGCAATGCTGGGCGAGGCACTGAAAGGCTTGCCGCGCGATAGCTATCAACTGATGAGCAAGGTGACTACGTTCCACGAAAGCATTGACTCGCAGGCAAAATTTGACGAGTTGCGGCGCACCTCGCAGACCGAATACTTCGATGTAATGCTGCTGCACTGGCAGCACACGGCTGATTGGCCGGAGACCACGAAACGCTGGCAGGATGGGATCCTTGCAGCACAACAGAGAAAGATCATCCGCACACATGGCGCCTCAGTGCATGGGCTGCCGGCTCTGCGCCAGATGCCGGGCACCAATTGGCTCGACGTGGGATTGATCCGCATCAACCACAACGGCGCGCGCATGGACGGGCCGACCTACGAGGACACCAACCACCCCGACAACGTGAGCGAAGTGGTCGATCACATCCACCAGTTGAAGAAGGAAGGGCTGGGTGTGATCGGGATGAAGCTGTGCGGCGGCGGTCAGTTCCAGCATAGTCATGACGACCGCGTGAAGGCGATGAGGTTCGCTTTCCAGAATGCAGGGGTGGACAGCGCGACGATTGGCTTTAAGAGCACGCAAGAGATTGATGAGGCCATCAGCAACATGAATCTGGCGCTTGCGTAAGCTTCGAGCCGAACAAGCATGCAGTTCGATAAGCACGAGGTGGTTTACCTAGCGATGTGACGTGCTTTTTCGTCAACACTTAGGTTCGCTGTGCGCAGAGTTCCTCGTGCCGGCACCACTGAGCAACCTCCGATGTGCGTCAGGGTCCGATTGAAAAACGAGGGCGCTCGTCGTGTTGTGGCCGATTCGGAAGGATGTCGCAGCGCTTATGCCTGGCAACCGCTAAGCGCCCCAAACCATATTGAAATAGCCGGGCTATAGGCGTCCGTACCTATCACTGTCAAGTTCATAAAAAAGTTTGTCTATTGAATTACAGATCCCGCTGAACCGAAGACTCGATAAGTCGCCAATCTCCACAACATGCGGTAGGCAGGGGCTTGCGTGTATTCCGACTCTTCCTATATCGTATGTCCCTGCCGTCCATGCCAGGAGGAAATGTGACATACAACATCCGTACTGCTCGAACTGCTCTTTTTCTTGTCTTCTTCATCTTGCCTTTCCGCGTCGCGAACCCCCAGACCAACTCATCGGATTTTGCTATCCACGACGCCGACCGCATAACCTTCTTTGGCGACAGCATTACCGAGCAACGCGAATACACCGAGGACGTCGAGGAGTACGTACTGACTCGATATCCAACATGGAAGGTGAGCTTTCACAATGCCGGTGTGGGCGGTGACAAGGTCAGCGGCGGGCGGGCCGGGCCCATCGACCTGCGTCTTGATCGCGACGTTTTTGCCTGGCACCCGGATGTGATCACGATCATGCTCGGCATGAACGACTGCTACTACAGGCCCGATCAGCCTGGCATCTACGCGACTTACGCTGAGGGTTACCGGCACATTGTCGAGTCTATTCATAAGAACAGCCCGCACACTCGCCTCACGCTTATTCAACCTTCACCTTATGACGACGTGACTCGGGAACCGGCCGTACCTGGCGGGCTCAACAGCGTCCTGCTGAAATACAGCGCTTTTGTCGCTCAGCTTGCGAGTGAGCGTGGCGCGCTGGTGGCAGACTTCAATGCGCCGGTCACCTCAGTGCTCAAAGCAATCAACACCGAATCCCCCGCACTTGCGCAGCAGGTCGTTCCGGACCGTGTGCATCCACAGCAGGGCGGACATTGGATTATGGCCGAGAGTCTGCTCAAAAGTTGGCATGCGTCCGCGCTAGTAAGCTCAGTCGAGATCGATGCGGGCGCCAAGCCACGGGCTGATGCTGCGAACACCAACGTCACCGATCTGGTCGTAATTAAGACAAAGGGCAAAAACGGAATCGGCTGGACGCAAGCCGACAAATCGCTTCCGCTTCCGTTTCCGCCATCCGAGGTTGATCCTGTCCTCGGACTGGTGCTTAAGTCTTCTGATATAGTCTCTGCGCTTGATCAGGAGACACTGAAGGTACATGCACTCGCTCCCGGGGCTTACGATCTGCTTGTCGATGGCCGTGCGATCGGCAAGTTTACGGCCGATCAGCTCGCGACCGGAATCAACCTCGCTACGATGGAAACACCCATGCTGCAGCAGGCCCGACTGGTCCTCTTCGATACGGAAAGAGTGAACAACTTGGAATCGGCACGCTTCGGTATCATCAACACCTCCGCGACTGCTGAACTGTCGCCCACCGCAGAAGCCCTTGCAGCCGCATATGCGAAAGGTGTAGAGCGTCAGCGTGCCGATGCACTCCCGATACCTCATCATTACGAGTTGTTGCTCGCAAGCCCGTTATCCACCGGCAACTAAGTCGTCCAATTACTTACGCATAGGCGGTGATTCTCTCGGAACTCGACAATTGTGGCTCACTCGTCGCCGATCTTCGCCAGGTGCCGCACACGCTTCGGCACTTGTTGATACCCGTCTCTTTCCGTCTGCTTCAGTGCATTATCAATAAGAACGAACCTATGGTCGCTATTGGGTGATCGCCGAGGTGGGGTAGCAAGGTGAAAAAGCTCGGTGCTGGCGGTCATTCAATTTCGTATAAGCCCCCGATCATCGGGAACTAACTATCGTTGGTTTCGCAAGAATCCCTGGAAACCAATGCACCGCATTCTCATGGTAAAGCTTGCGTAGAACTGACTTCGGCAGCCCAAGACCAGTAACTTTGTGTCCCTTGCAGTCAAAGGTCTCTTTGGTTGCGAAGTACTTCCAATCCAGCGCGTATGTATCCTGTAAATCGGAAAGCTCCCTCTCCGCGTTCGTATCTGGCAACATTTCAAAGTCGGTCCCATAGAGAACCCGGTCCCGATACTTGATGAGAAACTTCCTGACTTTATTGGGCGGCTGCAACATGAGATAGAGAACACGCGCAGCTGTATCCACCGCGAAATTGGGATATCGATCGAAGCGTTTCGCGATCTCGTCAACATCGACTTCCATGCTCCCCAGATGAGCACCGACGACGCGTAGGTTTGGATTTTGTTCCAACATATGATCGCGCGCGGCCAGGATAGCCTCCTTCGAAGGCCATTCAGGATGAGCGTACGCATATTCTCCCGGGTGACCCTGGTAGTAATCAAAGTCGGGGCTGGAGGGGTTGGGCGGCTGCCAGCACGAAGTCGGTTCGGCAAGATGAGCGACGACGGTCCGATTATGTGCAGCAATATCCTGATAGATGGGCCGGAATACTGGATCATCTGGCATCAGGTACGTGCCATCTTTCTTCCTGATCTCCATGCCGATGGTTTTATAGATTTTTACAGCTACGGCGCCCTGCTGGAAATTTTCATTCAACTGCCGGATGACGCGATCGGAAAATCCCGAGTCTTCGAAATCGTAGGGGTTGAATGTTGTGCATAAGGAAGCATGGCCTGGGGTACCCCGAATTACGCTCTGCACTCCGCCATATTGAGCCTCAAAACTTTTGTAGAACGGGTCTCGATCATCGAGGACAGCAATGTCAAGAAAAAGCAGGTTATTGCGAAGCAGAAACGCATTGAGCGCCGGAGTCTCAATATAAACATGAACATGAGCATCGATGGGGTGGATTCCCGCAAAGCCTTGCACTGGCGATTGTTGAGCGTAGCCAACAGGCGCCACCGGCAAACCGATTGCCAATACAGCGGCCAAGATCGCTAAACAGAGCTTTGGAGCTTTCATCGCGAATCCTCTCAATATCCTGGGTATTATCCAGCGTTTCCATTTTGAGCGCCGATTTCCCTGAATTATATGTCGCCAAAATCCATCTTTTCTTGGATCTGGCTTGCGCACGCTTTTTCGGGGCGCACGGCGTCCGAACACCCCGACGTGCCCGGCTTTCCCGATCGCATCGCTCGCGATGCCTATTCACACGAGGTGAGCAGTTGTTAGATCTTCAGGCTAATTGTTCTACTATTGTTGCTGCTCGGGAAAAACGAGTGCGGGCAAGTACGCCGAAGTCAGGCGGGATAGGTTAGTCCGGCAGTAACGAGTTTGTCCGTAGACAACGGCACCCGGGCCTCGAGCAGAAAGGAAACTAATGGCCACATACTTATGTCGCTGGTCCAACGGAGATGTGTCACTTGCTGCCGGGGAGTCTGAGGTTGAGGTTGCCGATGTTCTGGACGAAGTCGACAACCCCGATGCCGCCGAGCTGATGCAGCTAGACCACGCGATTGCTGTCCACTTCAAGCTCGGCACGAGGCCCGGTGAAGGAGGAACGCTGCCTCTGCGTTTCGAAAGTATGAGCGAGCAGTTGGAGTCCTCAATCTACGAAAGAGCATACCCGGTGTACAACGAGGTCTACGCGAAGCCGGACCCGAAGGTCAACGAGCTGACCGAAGCCCTGAAACACGAGAAGAACCCCATATACCGAAGGGCGCCCGAGCCGTCTTCCAACCCGTCGGTTGCGGGCCTTCAAGATGAATTGCAAATGCCCCGAGTTGTGCTTGAACACCTGGCTGGGCGCGCGGCGGCAACCGCAGGGATCCCCGGGGAGATGTCGGCCGAGGACATCAGGAAGATGGTGTG
>PLZC01000134.1 GCA_003151985.1 Acidobacteriaceae bacterium | reverse complement strand
GGCGATCCGTTCAAGGACACCTCGTCGGTGGCAATGAACCCGATCATCAAGTTCACGACCTTGTTCGGATTGCTTGCGGTTGAGCTTGCCGTCACGCTCACTAAATCCAACCCAATGCTCACGCATGTGCTGACGGTCGCATTCTTCCTGGTGTCGATGTTCTTCGTGCGCAGATCGTTCTACGGCATGAGGATCGAGTCCAAGGGATAGCTGCTGAGCCCTGTCTCGTAAATCAACGAAAACGCCGCCTGGATATGGGCGGCGTTTTCTATGGCGGGTGGCCCGCTCTAACCTCGCTCCAACCTCGCCAAAAACCGAGGGTGCCCATCCTCCCGCAGCCTCACCGCAGAAGGGTGGGCAGCCACAAACCTAAACCCGTCCTCCAACGAACCCGCCAACCTCGAATCGCCAATCCTGACGGCTGACCCGCTTCCTTTCAATCAACCCCCGGGGTGGGCCGGCGGGTCCTACCTTGGAATCGACCTTAAGCTCTGCCGCTGCCGTCCCTCACTGTCAAAGTTGGCCGGGTCGAGCCAGGCTTCGAGGGCTCGCTTGCGGGCCGGCCACTCGCAATCCAGCATCGAAAACCAGGCCGTGTCGCGGTTCTTGCCCTTGACCACCATGTGTTGGCGAAAAATCCCCTCGAAAGTGAACCCCAGCCGCTCGGCAGCCCGCCTGCTGGCAACGTTTTCAGCGTTGCACTTCCACTCGTAGCGCCTGTAGCCCAGGTGGTCGAAGACATGTCCGGCCATCAGGTACATGGCCTCGGTTGCGGCTCTGGTGCGCTGCAATGCCGGGGCAAGCAGAATATTCCCCACCTCGACAACCCCGTGCCCCGGCTCCATGCGCATATAGCTTGCGTATCCTGCTGCTTCCTGTGTCTCGTTGGGCAGAATCGCCAGAAAGACGGCACTGCTTCTTTCCGCCTGTTTCTGCTCAAGCGCCAGGCGCAAGGCTGCTTCGGAGGAGTAAGGGCCGTCAAACAGCCAGGCCCACAACTCATCGTGCCCCTGGACAGCCTTCCAAAGCGCGTCAGCGTGCTCTGCGGCGTTCAGAGGCTCCAGCGTGACGCACCGGCCGCGCAGAGTAACCGGGCCCGGCGTGAGGGCCGGCTTCCAGTCAAAAGTTGCTGCATCGGGCGTGGACACAAATTCAGCCTACAGCATCTCATCAGTTAACGGAGCGGGTTGGCCCTGATAGACAAGCCGCGGATCGCCGCTGTATTCATTTGGCCAGATTGACTTGGCCGCAACGTGAAACACTTGTTTCCGATGCGACCGATAAACCGGTCAGATACAAGAACCTGCAGCAAGAGCACACGGAGGACAAAATGTTCGGACTCTTCCTTATTCTGATTCTGGTCCTGGCTCTCACAGGTACGATGCCAACCTGGCCGCATAGCAAGAGCTGGGGCTATTACCCCGCCGGAGGACTGGGTGTTCTCCTTGCCGTAGCCGTCGTTCTCCTGTTCATGGGGAGAATTTGAGCCACCGCGACCCGCACCGGAAAACAAGGAGTTGGCGTCTGCTTTTGGCCCGCGCAACGGCCCTTCTTCTAGCCATGCTCGTAGCCCCGGCCGGCACACATGCCTATTCCGTTCTAACCCACGAGCAAATTGTCGACCTGTTGTGGTTGCCCGAGATCAAGCCGCTCCTGCTGCAACGCTTCCCGGGACTCACGGAAGACCAGATCAAGGAAGCACATGCCTACGCCTATGGCGGCTCGGTCATCCAGGATCTTGGCTATTACCCCTTTGGCAACAAGGAATTCAGCGACCTTGTGCACTACGTCCGCAGCGGCGATTTCGTCCTCGAATTGCTCAAGCAGAGCCAGGACGCCAACGAGTACGCTTTCGCCATCGGCGCCCTTTCCCACTATGCGGCCGATATCAGCGGTCACCCGGCGGTTAACCAGGCCGTCGCCATCCAGTACCCAAAGCTGCGACTGAAATTCGGCTCGTCGGTTCGCTATGCGCAGGACAAGACGGCGCATTTGAAAACCGAGTTTGGATTCGACACATTCCAGGTGGCGAAGAACCGGTACGCCTCCGATCAATACCATGACTTCATCGGATTCCAAGTCTCGGATGAGTTGCTGGAGCGGACCTTTCCCATCGTCTACGGGATTGAGCTGAAGGATGTGCTGAAACACGAAAGCCTCGCCGTAGGTTCTTACCGCTTTGCGGTCGGGCGGCTTATCCCGCAAATGACCAAGGTGGCGCTGCAGACCCACAAGAAGGAGCTGATCCGGGAAGTCCCCAACTTTGCCCGGAAGAAGTTCCTCTATCGTCTTTCGCGCTCGGAATATAACAAGGAATGGGGCAAGACCTATAGCAAGCCGGGCCTCGGCACACGCATTCTCGCAGTGATCTTTCGCATCATTCCGAGAATTGGCCCGTTCAAAGGCCTGGGCTTCAATAACCCGACCCCGAAAACTGAGGACCTCTATATCAAAAGCATCGACACCACCGTCGATCGCTACCGCGCCTTTCTGGAAGAGGTCCGCACCGGCAAGCTGGCCCTACCCGATTGCGACTTCGATAGCGGCAACCCCACCAAGGCAGCGGAGTATTCCCTCACCGACGAGGCCTACGCCAACCTCCTGGCCGCCTTGACTGAGCGGAAATTCGATCGCGCAACCCCCGAATTGCGCGACAATATTCTTGGCTTTTATTCCGACCTCTCGCTGCCAGTCGAGACCAAAAAGGACCCGGCCCGCTGGCAAGCTGTGCTAGCCGACTTGAACGAGCTGAAGTCTGCGCAGCTTTCTCCCGCGGCTGGCAGTCCCCAACCCTGAATCCAGGCGGGTTGCTCGGGATGGTTGCCCGGAAAGCCACGTCGCGCAAGGCGAATAGCGCTTTCCACAGGCAAACCCCGGTGTTTAGGAAACATATGCCGGGAATGCGAACAAAATACAATATGTTGTGGTTTGTTGTTGACATGCACCACAGACAGCGCTATTTTTTCATCTGCGGCCTTAAACAGATTGTAATCGCTCCGGCGTGAAATGCCACCGGGACGGCCGTTGAGAGACGAGAGTTCGCGTTACTTTCAAAACCCCCGTTTGCCGTTCTTTGTCAAAGATTTAACTTGCCCTTTTCAGGCTGCCTTGCGCCGAAAAGGAGCGAGAGACCTACCGACTTTGCCAACTGAGAGGATTTTTATGGATGAGTCTTACCTGCACGCTTCTTCCGCAGTCCTGCAGACCCCTTACACCCAAAGAGGCCTGATCTTCAGCCGGCGCTTCTCCACGGAAGGCGTTTCTCCCTACGACGAAGTGCAATGGGACCTCCGCACCGCCTCGATTACTGACACCAAGGGCAACACAATCTTCGAACAGAAGAACGTTGAAGTCCCGGTCGACTGGTCGATGACGGCGACCAACATTGTGGCCTCGAAGTACCTCCACGGCCAGTTGGACACCCCTGACCGCGAGACCGGCGTGCGGCAACTGGTCCAGCGCGTGGCAGAGACGATTCGCGACTGGGGCATGAAGGGCGGCTACTTTGCCTCTGATGCAGACGCAGCCATCTTCCACGACGAACTGGCCCACATGCTCCTCACCCAGAAGGTGGCCTTCAACTCGCCCGTATGGTTCAACGTGGGCTGCGACCGCCTGGAGCCGGAAGCCGACGGGCAGAACTGGCATTGGGATCCGTCCACCGGCGGCGTCAAATACTCGGCTACCGGTTACCGCAACCCGCAGTGCTCGGCGTGCTTCATCNNTCTTCAAGTGGGGCTCCGGCACCGGAACCAACCTGTCGCCCATCCGCGGCTCGCTTGAGACCTTGTCCGGCGGCGGCCAGGCATCCGGCCCCCTCAGCTTCATGCGCGGGTTCGACGCAT
>PLZC01000149.1 GCA_003151985.1 Acidobacteriaceae bacterium | reverse complement strand
GCAGCTCAATGATACGGGCCTCTTCAAAGAGGTCAAGTTTGCCTCCGACAGCAAGACACTGCTCTTCACGTTGACGTCTTCCAGCCAGCTTTTCCCCATGCACTTGGACAATGTGCCTCTTACGCCGGGCAAAGAACTCGACGCCAAGCTTCACGAGCGCTTCCCGCTCTATCGCGGCCTTTTGCCAGCCAGCAGCTCCATGCTCGAAGGAATCTGCCAGACATTCGAAGAGATGCTGGCGGCAAAAAGCGTCAAGGCAACGGTGAAAGCCGCTCTCACCAGCGGCCTGGGCCCGCAAAAGCTCATCGCTATGAACTTTACAGTCGTCTCCCCGGCGGTGCATATCGGCCGCATCCAGCTTGTCGGCATCTCGTCCGCTATGCAAGCCAAGGCCAGCCTCCTGTCCAGCGGCCAAACCGGAAACAGCTTCGACACAGAGAACACAGTTATCGGCCTTCAGCACGCTTTCGAAGACCTCTACCAAGACCAAGGTTATGCAGCCGTGCAAGTCGATGTTGCCCAGGTTGATTCTCCCATCGTCTCGGATCAGTCCGTCGATATTCCCTATACGGTAACGATCAAGGAAGGTGTGATCTACAAGCTCGGGACCATCGACTTTCCGGCCAGCGTGGTGGTCGCGCGCGCAGATGTTGAGAAAATCCTGTCCAAATACCGGACCGGTTCTGGACGGCCGCTCGACCTATTTCTCCTGGCCGTTCGCGACGCATTCCACGCTAGTGGCTATCTCGATTGCTCCATCGTTTCACACCCTTCCTTTAATGAGGCTACTCACATCGTGAATTACAGCCTCAAAATCGATCCGGGCTCGCAGTACCGGCTCGCCTCGGTCAAATTCGACGGGGCTCCCGACATGATGGCCGCCAAACTTAAGCTCGCCTGGAAGATGGCACCCGGCGACGTATTTGACGAAAGCTACCTCTCAAACTTTGCGGCGCTGGCACAAAGGAAAGACAAGCCTATGACGAAATGGATGCAAACAGTCATCACCACCTACGACGTCAAGGCCGACCCCGCCACGCATAAGGTCAGCTGCATCTTCCATTTCGCCAAAGCCGCTGAGAGCCCACGCTAGGCACTTTCCGTCGTATAAGTCGATTTGCAGATAAACCGAGGAAGGTGTGTTGAATCGGTGGAGGCGGAGCACGTCGGTTAATGGACAATTAACTCTGGCGAATCCTGGCGAATCGGCGTTGCCTTGGGCGTTTATCGGGAGTGATACTCGAATTGGCGTAGGCCGAAGCTGGATGAGTGCTTTGTCCCGTGGCACCAAATGAATTCCCCGGCTCCGACACCACTCGGCCTCACACGTTTGGGCTGTCATAGCGTGATAATGGTTTCGAGGCCAACTATGACCGTCATTCGAGGCAAGTTCATCCCGGAGGTCGAGGAAAGCATGGCCTTGCGTCGTAATCTGAGGGTGCTGGTTTGGTCAGAACTGATAACGCCACGCGGTTGGCGTTGTATTGAAGATCTCGACATATTGCGTCTTTATCTTCATCACGAACTAGCGGACGTCTGCACTATCCAACTGTTGGGCTCAAACGTCAATACGCAGCTCATGGGTCAGGCGGAAGTACTGAGGCTCGAGATTACTCCGGTGGATCCAGTTCCGGCAGTCGACATCGTTGGTGAGATTGATGACCTCTCATTGCGGCAAGCGATCTCCACAGCACGGGACTACGATTGTGACTATATTGTCGTTCCAAACGAGCTGCTTCCGTACGTTGACGTCGCGGAACGACATTTTCACATAGGGCTGGTGGATCCTTCGTTTCTCCTTCGATGTGTCGAGATTTTCGTTCGTGGGTTCGGTGTTGCTTGGTCCTTTGCGAACCCAGTTCTCAATCAGACATTTAATACTCTCTATCCATTCTCAGAACGACTTGAGACGTTTGAGCCGGGTTTTACTCTGATGAATCTCCTGGGAACGACCAAGCAAGACGCGACGACGATTGATACGGGACGGACGCTGATTTTCAACCGAATCACCAATCTCTGTTACGCGCGAGACAAGCTTTTGTTCTATTTGCTGCAGCGGGATGCGGCATTTAGGCTGAAGGCAGCTAGGCAAACTTTTGCACAGGAACTCGCCTATCACCTAAACTTCTACTACCTTCTGCTTTACGGCGCCTTTGACCATGCAGCCCTATTGGTCAATGGAGTATGCGGTCTGGGATTAGATGAACGGGATGTTGGCGCTAAAAACAAGGACTTTCTTAAGAAACTTGAGCCGTCCTCGCAGACATTGCATGCAATATTTGCCGACACTACAACTACGGAATTGCTCGACCGCTTTGGCGCGCTCCGCAACTACACTGCGCACCGCGGGTCGATCGCGCCAAGTAAACTCGTGGAGAAACCAGACAAAGAGCCAACCGATGAGGAAATAGACGCATACATTCGCAGTTCTGGTCGGGATACGTGGATGTTTGACCTTCCAGACAGCCCGCGAAGGACAATGCTTCTGGGCATGGTCCGCTCAAATACCAAGATGGAGTTGTTGGAAAAGAATACGGTTGATAGGGACATTGTGATTGTAAATATCAAGGGGAAGCAAGGTATTATTCACCCGCTCCTCGACACAACTTGGAACTTTCGTTGCACATTAGGATTTTTGCACCGAGTGTATGCGGAGTGTATCAAGATCCTAACGCCACCTGCTCCCGCTCAGTAGCAGCTCATTGCTGCCGGTTGCGCGCACCTCTTCTCTAATGTCGCGAAGTAATCAATGCCCTGCTTGTCGAGCTTGATTAATCCTCAAAAGTCGGCATCGCGACTGGAATCCGACACCCCACAATCGGCAGGAGGTGCGAAATGCTCCCTGACGCTGAGGCGTTTTCGGATACTAATATGCGCGATTCGTCCAATCTAAACAGTTCGTCGCTGCAGACACCTGCAATGTGACATTTAATAATTAATTCAGATTGGCGTATTCAGATTTCGCCCGCGCCAAGAGCGGGATGTCGTCGTCAGCGTCTTTCCAGAGGGTGAAGAAATCCTGGTAGGCAGCTTTGGATTTGATCTTGTCTCCCGATATCGCGAACGCCCGGGCTAGTTGCAGGTGCGCCAATGCGCCGATGGGGTCGATGGCAACGATGCCGCCGTGGTCGAGGATCTTTCGAAATTCGACGGCTGCCTGGGGACCCTGGCGCGCTGCTAGAAGTGCTTCTCCGCGCACGTAGACGGGATAGAGCGCGCCGATGAGCTCATGCGAAGCGCCGAGTTCATACGGAACGGACGCTTGCAGGATTTCGACGGCCCTGGATGTGTCACGCTGGTTGAGGGCGATGCGCGCGCGGATCACGGGCAGGTAGCTGAAGCGCACCACCGTGTTCTCAGGGAATCGTTTCTCCAGGTCATCGGCAAGCGCTTGAGCGCGCGCTTCTCCAACGATGGCGAAGGCCAGGGCAGCGCCGTACTCCACCTCAGAGTTGCTGGAAAGCTTGAGAGCGGCATCGGTATTTTTTCTGGCTTCCAGTGCGTTGCCGAACTGGGCTTCGCGCAGGGCGTCTCCTGCGAGCCACAGTGCCGCGCGCTCTGGTTCAGCGGCCTGGATGCCTTGATCGATGGCGCGCTGCGAGAGGACCCTGGCCTGGCGCAGGTGGCCCGCGTAGGCGAGAGCGGAGGCCTCTTTGCCGGCAATCCACGTTTCAGCTCCGGATCGTTCGCGCGCCTGAGCGGCGGTATTCGCCATGCCAGCGGCGTCTGACTTGAGGAACGCGATGTCCCATTGCAGCATGAGGAACTCGTCAATCTCGAGTCCTCGCCCGGTGGCGCGGCGGAGAGCATTTTCAGCCTCGTCGAAGCGGTTGAGATAGGAGTTGTTGACGGCGAGATTGTAGAACGCCATGGTGAAGTCGGGATCGAGTTCGGTAGCGGTTCGCGCGGCAGCTACGGCCTGCTGGTAGCGCCCTGCGCCCTTGCTGGGAAAGCCCGCCAACATGGTGAGGGGGACCGGATCGCGAGGATAGGCGCGCGCCCAGGCTTCGCAGGTTTGCCGCGCCTGCTCGAGGTTTCCCGTGGCCAGAATCTGGTAATTGGCGTCGATAAAGAAACGCTCGTGGTCGCTGGCGTGCTCGCGCAACTGCCATGCGCGGGTGGTGCTCTGGAGGGCACGATCGAACTCGGCGAGGTTGGCGTATTCGCGCCCCAGGGTTGCATGAGCGATGGCAAAGTTGGGATCGATTTCAACGGCATGCTGCATGAAGGGCAGGGCGGCGACGGTGCCGGTTGTGGTGTGGAGTTTCCATCCCGTGCTGTATGCCTCGAGCGCTTCGAGGGAGGGCGTGGTGGCCTCAGCCAGGGGAATGTTTCGCTGCTGGATGGTAGTGAGCGACTCGCCGACACGCTTTCTGAAGCGGCTGGCCATCTGGTCCAGGGCATGGAGCACATATTCTTTTTTTGCGGCCTGGATCTGCTCCTGGTCCAGGACCTCGCCGGTGCGGCAGTTCTTTGCCTGGAGCTGCAACACATATTGGGTCCCGATGGGGGCGATGGATCCTTCAAGAACGGCCGCGCTGCCGGTGCGCTCGCAGATGCCGCGAGCGATGTCTGGTGAGAGGCGCGTATTGGGGGCGCGGCCCATAAGGCGAAGCGTGTGCTGCATGCGCTGGTCAGAGATGAGGCTGAGGAAGGGCGACTGCTCGAGCTGAATTGCCAGCCCGCGACGCAGTGTTTCGTCAAAGACCGGGTCGCCGGTGGAGTTGGCGAAATCTGCCAGCACGACGGTATCGGTGGCGCTGAGGACGGTTGCGCTCCGGGCGATATAGACGGTGACGCCGGCTGCAAGCGCTAGAACGACCACCGCCGCCGCGGCGATCCATCCCCACGGTTTCGTCTCTTTGACTTCCACCTTGACCAGCGAATGGCTGGCGGCGACTACCGTGAGCTCCTGCTGCGGGACTTTGCGCACGTCCTCCGCAAGCCGGTATCCCTGGCCGGGGACGGTGACGATGTAGCGATGATCCTGGGCCGTCTCCCCGAGCGCCTTGCGAAGCATAAAAATATTGCGGCTGAGGTTGGCCTCTTCAACAAACGTGTCGGGCCAGACGGACTTCATCAGATCGTCTTTGGTGACCAGCTCCTTATTTTTACGGATGAGAACGAGAAGGATCTGAAATGTCTTGGGTGTGATGGGCACCAGTTCGCCGGACCGTAGCACGGTCTCCTTTTCGGGATCAATCCGAAAGGGTCCGAACTCGTACATCTCTTTTGTCTTCGGGTCCTCACTCGTCGGGACCAGGCCGGTCGAGTCTTGGCTTGTCGGGTTGTGGCTAGGAGCCATTGGGAACATCCATAGGCCTGATATCTCCCTGGACCTCGAATGGTAACAGCAATGGAGATGGAACCGAAATTTCCGCGCTAAAAACTGGTATCTATAAGTGGTGTTTATTCAGATATTTACGCGACTGCGAGAAATTATCAGAACATTTCAAGCCGCCTGGAAGGACTTTTCGAGGGCTGAAGCAGCAACTTGGGCTCGAACCCTAATTCGCTGCACCCGGGAAAGAAGGGGCGCTTTGGGCAAGGAAACGAAGATCACCATCGAAACCGATTCTCTGTTGATTGTGCGCGGGCGGAACTTCCAGCGGACCTGGTGCCCGACATGCGCGGCAGAGGTGGAGTCGATCGCGATGGAACGTACGGGGGTGATCTCAAACCTTGACCAGGCGGCGCTGGAGGAGTGGATCAATTCCGAGGAACTTCATCGGCTGACGACCGCGGATGGCTCGGAACAGATTTGTCTGAGCTCCCTTGTGGCCCGTGTGCAGAAGTCCCAAACCAGCTAACTGCGGGAAGCGCGGTTGCGATACCTACAAAGGAGAAGAAATGAAAATCGGATCGCTGATCAGGACATTGGCCGTAGCTTCATCAACTCTGGTGGCGATGCCACTGTTGGTGATGGCGCAGCACGGACAGAAGAAGAACGTTGTGCACTTTCCGCATTACGCGGTGACCGACCTCGGCGTGTTGGGGACGGGGACAAACTCAACGGGGTTCGACATGAATAATGTTGGCTGGGTGGCGGGTTCGTCGAATTTGACAGCCGGCGGACCGCAACACGCCTTTGTTTGGTATGGGCAGGGCGGGTTGAAGGACCTTGGCACACTGGATGGGGCAGCATGCCCGCTGTGCAACAGTGCGGCGGACGGGCCGAATCTTTTACGGCAGACGGCCATCGGGTCAGAGATATCACAGCCCGATCCGGATGGCGAGGATTTCTGCGCATACGGCACCCACTTGCAGTGCCGCGGCGTGGTGTCGCACAACGGAAAACTGGTTGCGCTTCGCAGCCTGCCGGGAGGCCGCAATGCCAACGCATTCGGCATTAACGATCTTGGCCAGCTGACAGGATTCTCAGAGAATGGTGTGCGCGATTCGACGTGCGCAGGCACAACGCCGTTTCAGGTCTTCCGATTTGAGGCGGTGGAGTGGGAGCCGAACGGCGACATCAAAGAATTGCCGCCGCTCAAGAAAATGGGCGATACCGTTGCCTTCGCGCTGGGAATGAACAACCTTGGGCAGGTGGTGGGCTCGTCAGGCACATGCGCGACGCAGGGTCTGCCGCCTGCGAATGTGACTGGACTGCACGCGGTGCTATGGGACAGAAACGGCACCCCGACTTACCTGGGCACACTGGGCGATGCCGCAAACACGGCGTTCAACAGCGGAGCGAGTATCAATAACCTTGGACAAGTTGTGGGAACTTCGCAGTTCACCGATGGCACCGTTCACTCGTTTGTGTGGAGCAAGGGTACGGGCATGCAAGGGCTTGAACCGCTTCCCGGGGCATTTGCGACGATAGCCGGTTGCTGCCGTACGATCAACGACCATGGCGAGGTGGTGGGCTTCGCATTCGATGGAACCGGATCGCATGCGGTGGTGTGGATCAACAAGAAGATCAGAGACCTGAATACGCTCATTCCGGCGGGTTCGAACTTGTATCTGCTGAATGCCGACGCGATCAACAATTCCGGTGAGATTGTGGGCCAGGCATGCGTGTTGCCGGATTGCACGGAATTTCATGCATTCCGGGCCACGCCGGAATAACGAGAGACCACGCCGACGCCGAGTGCGGCGCGCTGAGAATAGTGCGCCGCGCAGGCATTTGTAACGGAAAGTCGGCATCGCACCCCGAATGTGAATTGGAAAGGGTCCTTGTGGACGGAGGCCAGTCCACTGGCCCAAGCTGGCGAGTGCAGGGACGGGCCTTCTTTACAATTATTGCAGTTTCTTGACAAACTGCTGGCCGGTCAGCGCCCGCTCAAAACTCCAGCCACGATACAGGCGGCTAGCGATTGTATTGGGTCTGATCTTCAGCCTCCGCCCCCAATCTCCGATGCTGGTGGAAATGCCATTCCAGGTAACAATTCTGGCCTTTGCATGATAGACGCTGGCCTTGTACCTGGGTCCCCAATAGCAGTTCGCCTTGCTCCAGGGCTTCCGAGGGTTGCGAGCGACGAGCACCAAACCATCTGGGTGCTGCCCCATGTCCTCCAAAAAACCTTCAAAAGTCTCCCATTTACGTACTGAACGACGGTCTTGCACCTTCAAGTTGCGCCAAGCGCATTTGGTACTTGATGTTCTGCGTTCGTTGTCGGTCATTATCTCTCCGCAAATGAGTATGGGGCCTCAGACAATGGTTTATCAAGGTGGCCACGCCGTGCGATTAATTGCAATTGATTGCAATCGGCGCGACACAGTACAGTTAAGAACTCAATCAGGCTCAGAACCTCTTCTCATGCTGTTTCTGTCGTAGTTCCGCAGAGGAAACGGCAATGCATCAATTCGCAACCGCCCAGCCCTCGGAAAGCACCTCAGCTTGCTCCAGTACGGTCTCCATACGCAACATCGGCAGAGATAGAAAACGAGGTCCTCGCGCTACGGAAGCGATTCCCGTCCTGGGGAGCGAGGAAGTTGAAGGCGCGACTGGAGCGCATGAACCCGAACGTGAGCTGGCTGGCGGCGAGCACGGTGGGGCAGATCCTCAGCCGGGCCGGGCTCACCAACCCGAAGAGGAAGAAACGGCGTGCCACGCCGAGCTCGCAACCGTTCTCGATGGTCACTGCACCCAATCAGCTTTGGTGCATGGATTTTAAGGGGTACTTTCTGACAGGCGATGGGTATCGCTGCGATCCCTTCACGATTACCGATGCGCACAGCCGGTTTCTGATCCGTTGCCAAGCAGTCGCACGCATGGATCTCGCCCAGGTGAGCGCCGTTTGCGACGCCGCGATGCGCGAGTACGGCATGCCAGAACGTATCCGCACGGACAACGGTGCGCCGTTCGCGGGCGTCGGTCTGCTAGGTCTCCCCTTCGTTATGCAGAACCGGTTTTACCGTGACCCTGAGAAATACAAAGAGCAGCTTTGGGAGTTCATTGAGAGCGGCAGGCCTGCGGGGAATCCGCGAAACCTTGCAGGAGCGATGGCCGGGCTGCCGGAACTGAGTTGGAAACGCTCACTTGATATTTGCCAGCAAAGCCCATGCCAGTTTCCCCTCGCACAGCAAGTCTGGCCGGATTTCATGCGCCGGAGATTCCCCGTTCGGTTGAGGGAACTTCTGGCAGTAGCCACACCGGAGGATGCGAAGGCAGTTCTCGCGCGGTCGAAGACCACGGACCCAACTTACCTCCATCTAAAGAAGCACCCGGAAGAGGCGCTGTTGGTGCTCAAGGCTGCCCATACGGCGAGGCGGCAACAGGCTTACTAAGGCAAGGGTAAATTCTGGAGTGCATCCAGGCGCGCTCGTTATTGCATCAAGTGTGACTCCCCTCTGGACATCACAGCCTGACCCGTCTGCGGGTGCTAGGCTGTGTGCAAAGGCAAACACACCCCAGCCCGTTCCAAAAGAGGCACAGGAGAGTTACATTGCCAGAGCCAAAGGTGCAGCGTCAGCAGGCCGTACAAAATCTGCTTCATGGCCTCAAGGGCCTTGAACCGCTCAAAAAGCTCTTCTGGAGCGAACTGAACTACGACCGTGTAAACCAGTCCCTCTCCCGTCGCGGATGGAAAGAGGGCGTTGCTGGTCTGCTGGCCGACGATCCTGTCCTGTTTGCCTCCGGGGCGGACGCCTTCATTTTCGGCGGCTTTGATATAGTCCTCTCAAATCCCCCTTATGTACGACAAGAACTAATAGTTCACATTAAACCGATCTTGAAGCGCCTCTATCCTGCCATGTTCGACGGTCGAGCCGACCTTTACTGTTTCTTTTACGCGAGAGGCATGGAGCTTCTGGGGAGGAATGGAGTATTGGCGTTCATCTCTTCGAATAAATGGTTTACGGCAAAATACGGGAGCAAATTGCGTGCAGAGTTGGCATCTCGTTTTACGGTGAAAAGCATCACGGACTTTGGCGAGCTACCCGTTTTCGAAGCAGCAGCGACCTTTCCGACAATATTTGTTGCCCAATTGGGCAGCGGACGCAAGGAACAATGCCGCTACACCCAGGTTCAATCTCTAAATCCTCCGTATCCTGACCTTCATTCGCTGGTGCACTCTCAGGGGAGTGAATTAGCTGCAACGGCCATAGCACCGAGCGGATGGCTTCTAGTGGGAAACACGGGCTCGTCTCTAATTCAACGGATGAAGGAAAACGGGCAGCCGCTAAGCAGTTATCTGAAGGTCGGAATCTATTCCGGAATCAAAAGTGGTCTGAATAGTGCATTCTGGATCGACGATGCGACCAAACGTTGGCTAGTGGCAGAAGATGACGCTTCAATAAAGGTCATTAAGCGCCTTGCGCGCGGAGATGATGTACGCAGATGGCACTTCATCGACAGTGGTCTCAGCTTAATCTATACGCATTCTGAGTTAGACATCGAAGCATTTCCGGCAATTAAGAAATACCTCGCCAAATTCCGTCACCAGCTAGAGGCTCGCGCAGGTAGCCAAGAGTGGTGGCAATTGCAGCAAAGCCAATATGGCAATGGGGTTTGGGACCGTCCAAAGATTGTCTACCCCTACATTTGTTCAAGCAGCCGCTTCACATTTGATCGGGCCAAGGTTACGCAAATATGAATGCCTTCATCATTCCAACGGATGATCTCTTCTTGTTGGGCATTCTGGCGAGCAACGTCGTGTGGCAGTATCTCAAATATGTATGCGCGGCTCTCGGCGACGCGAGTTCTGGTGGACGCCTTCTGCTGAAAGCAGAGTTTATGAAGGAAGTTCCAATTCCGGCAGCGGCATCGAGAGATCGTACCGCGATCACTCAGATGGTGAAGGACTGCCTAGTTTGCGAAGGAGACAAACTTACAAACATCGAGAAGCAACTAGACCAGGCTGTCAAGAGTCTCTATGGTTTACGGAAAAGTGAATGATACCTTCATGCGAAATGATCGACGAGTCCGGACGAAGTGCGGCACAAACATTGGATAAATTCTATGCGCAATTCGGAGAGACTGTTTATCTGGGGATCGGTAATCGATGAGCAACGTGCAGCTTGACTTCCCGATTAGCGCCGAGACCGTCCCGCAGTCACTGCTACGTGAAACTGCGAGCGACACCTCCGTACAGATTCGGGAGTCGCTCAACGCCTTCGATGGCGAACGCTCGTTGAAGCATTTGTTCTGGGAATTGCTGTCCTATGATCGAGTGCGTGAGCCGGTGCCCCTTTACCTTCTGCCTCCTTCCTCATGCTCATTCTTGACAAGCATTGAAGTCTTTGCCGAGACGGCGGCTTGCGCAATTATCCTTGCCAAGGTGAAATATTGCCCGGACGGCGGGCGGCTGGAGCAGATGATTTGGGCCGTCCATCGGCATATCGGGAATTGCATTGTTCTGCTCAATGAGAAGTCTATATGGTCGATAATTTATCCCGACGAGTCCTTGAAACCACGCGTGCGTATCCTGCCGCTGCCGGGGCCAATGAACCGGCGGGACGAGATCACTCAGGCCCTTTGCGCGCTAAATGCGGCGGATGAGTCATCCGGTGAAGAGTTCACGGCATTCGAGTTGGGTGAGAATCTGGACGAGTTTTTTCCCGGAGCCACACCAAACATCGGTGACCTTCTCACCGACTTTGAGCGAATCGCACAACACCCGGATGAAGAGATGCGGGGCCTTTGGCATTTCATTCATATGGCTGGGCAGTATCCATTGCTGACTCCAGCACAGGAGCGCGGCGAAGACTTGACTGGAAATGAGGTAACGCCCGATGGTAGCAACCTAAACTACCAGGAGTGGCGGTTGGTCGTCCACAATCTTCGACTAGTGGTTTGGATGGCACGGAAAATTCCCAGGGTGGGCTTGGACCTTGCTGACATCGTGCAGGAAGGCTGCACTGGACTTATAACCGCGGCAAAGAGATTTGATCCTGACCTCGGCTTTCGGTTCACGACGTATGCCTATCATTGGGTCCATCAGGCGCAGTTCCGTGCCCTATATTTCCAATGCAACATGATGCGCTGGCCTGTGTTTCGCGCTCCTGCTTTGATTGCTGCCGCCTTGCAAGGCCACGAGAAAGGGTTGAAGGCAGGGGAGATGGCCCCCGTGTCACTTCATTGGGGAGTCTCCCGCAGACTCTGCAACCTCTCTTTCTTCCAACTTGACCCGATAACTTCGCTAGTAAGGCAGCAGGCCCAAAGTGCGTTATTTGAGGTCTTGGCCCAACTCAAGCCGCAAGAGCGGGAAGTAATTGAAAGACGGTTTGGAATCGGTGGCGGAGAAGAAGAGACTCTCGATAGCATCGGGCAGGACTTTTGCCTTACTAGTGCCGTGACCGCTTGAATG
>PLZC01000227.1 GCA_003151985.1 Acidobacteriaceae bacterium | reverse complement strand
AGCGCTCGATTTGCTCCTGCTGATGAGAAGAAACAGCCATCGGATGAGAGGTTCGCGGCATATCCAAGTATGCCGCAGTTCTTCTCCAAATGTCCAGCTATTTGTTGGACACTACACTAGTATAAGGTTTCTCCCGACAAAAGCCAAAAAGAGGTGCCGATGCAAGTTCAAATCGTCCAAACCGCTGGTTTCATTTTGGCCTCTTTTTCACTCCCCAGGGCGCCTTGAAGGACCTTCGGCGGAATCGATGTTGGAACATTTCTAAGGCCCCCCGAGTCTACCGCCTGGATCGGGAGCTGCCAAAACTCACTTCTCCTGCTCCCGCTCCGGAAATTCCCGGCCCACAAACAACCCTCCCCGCCCGAGGGCGGAAACCGGAACCCGGCTTGGCGGGTTCCCGGTCCGCTCAACAGTATGACCCGATATACCGGGCTGGCCCAGGCTTCGACGCAATCCATCTATAAGATAGATGATTAAGGGTTTAGGGCCTTCCCGTCCAGCCCGTCAGAGGATGCGCCGTTCTCTGAGCCGGGGAAGGTAACAGCAGGCTGGCGGAAAGAAACTAAAGAAACTCAGGAAGGCCTTCAAACGGGAGACCAAAGTTCCACTGGAGCGAAGTCTTTTGCCCAAACGTCAGATAAACGCGGCAGATGACTTCCTCACCCCGAGATCTCAATTGAAACGAAAGCGTGCAGTCTCCCGTCGCCTAGGGTCACTCCCGCATGTCTTGCGTGGACTTATATGGGTTGGGAACTCCGCCGTCATCAATTTATCTGCTCAACATTTCCCCCACCACGATAATGGCCTGCTCCTGATCCGGGCGATACGGGCCGAGCGGGGTGCTGTACTCTGAGCCATCACTATCGGACAGGATGCACCAACCGAAACCAGGCTTATAGTGCGCGGCCGCTGTCGGATACTTGGCGTGGACGATCTCGATTGCTTGCCGGTAAGTCATGTTCTATGCCTCAAATAATTCGGGAAAGGTACGGTTCTCAATCATGTTGCGGATGGTTTGCGGCCATCCACGCCTCGCTGCTTACAGGCCAGCGACGAACTTCCGTAGACTGCGGCTTTCCAGTAGACTGCGGCTTTCCAAGCGCTACCTGCAGCATTGGATGCGCTGAGAGCACCCCTCAGAGGTCCGTCCGGGCCGCATGGACCTATTTATCGGGGACCTCTCGCTTTCGGTGGGCTAATCCGAAGGACCCAGTTCAAGTCAATTTAGACTCCCTTTCAATTGCCAGCATCCAATACTTCGGGTGTAGACGTCTAATGGACTAAACTGAGCCCCAATCCGGCGATAAGCGATTACCTGCCGAGGATTGGGCAACTGAAGGCGGCTTCGGGGTTGCTAATCGGCGAAAAACGGATGCTTTAGGGTGGCGAAGACTCAGCAAGTGGGTTGTGTTCGGGGCTTGAGATGGCGAAAATGTGTAGGCAGACACACCCCTACTGAGCCTCATTCAAAAAGGGCGCTTGAAATCCGGCGAAAAGCAAGGGCGGGATGCCTCACGCGCGCAGCGGTAGCAGGCTGAACGCCTCCAACCACACCGCCAGGCGCTCTGCGGTCGTCGCCAGTCGGAGCACGATGGCGCGTGCGTGATGTACCAGCCGACCCGGCGTGTTGAAGATCAGAAAGCGCAACCGTTTCGGCCGCGCCGTCAGGTACTCCGCAGGCAGCGCCAACCGCTTCAACGCCGTCAGCAGGTTATAAGTGAGTACCGCCAGACGCAACCACGCCGCATTGGTCCCGAAGTACTTTGTCGGCATGATTCCAGCCGCCAGTTCGTTCTTCAATACGTCGTGTACGCCTTCAATCGTTCCCGCTTTCTCCCGCTGCCACTCGAGCAGACGACTTGGCTTCCACTTCTCGATATTCGACACCACCGCGAAGTGCTTTACCTTGCTGCCGTCGGCAAACAGAGTATCCTGGCGCTCGCGAATCCGGATCGCCACGTAGCGCAGCGGTTGCGTGTCCTTCTTCTCACTCTTTTCTCCGGGCACGAAATCCACTTCCGCGCATTCCCGTATAAGTTCTGGATGCGGCTTGCCGTATGGCTCCCACGCCGATTCGGCCAGCTTCCCGATCGCCTCATACAACGCCGCGCTCATCCGCGCGCTTATAGCGAATCCTATCTGTCCGCGCGGCCCATCCGCCCGGTTCTCATCTCGCAGCCAGTCAACCAAGTTACATTCGTGGCACGCCGAATCGCCCCGGAAGTAATACGTCGTCACGGTCTCCGGCAATGCGGCGAAGGCGCGCTTGGCCACGTTGAGCGGCTCCATCATAGCGGGCACATTGCCGTCGCGAAACTCATCGGCCAGCACCACGTTCATCTCCGCCCACACGGCCAACATCGGCTGCTATCCCCGCTCTCCGCTCTCCCTCATAGCTGCGCAAGGCCTCGCGATTGCTGCTCTCGATGATCGTCGCATCCTGATCCACCGTGGCGATTCGCTGATCCGGGCACCGACGACCTAACTCCTTGACCAAGTCATGATTAACTCGTCCCAACCCCGCCAGCGCCGCGTTCTCCTCGGGGATGTAGGCGATCTGACCCTGATCGCGGCCCTGCTTGGCCGCCGCTATCCTTTCCTCTTCGTGAAATTGGTAGAGGAACTTTCGCGCCACTTCCGGCGAGGGAATCTCGTGCCCCAGCATCTCACCCAAGCCCGCGTCTTCGCGTAAACGCAGAAAATCGTCGAAGCATTCCCCGCCCATCGCGTTCAGAACCACAAAGCTCTCCACCATCTCCGCTTCGTCCAAGCCCCGCTCCCGTTGCTTGACTTCGACCTGCTCCCGCACAAGCGTGGGCAGTCCCAGGGAGCGAAATGCCCGCACCAGCAGCGGCACGCCGGCCCATGGCGGTGACTGTTTCAGGGATCGGCTCAGGGTCGATGGAGA
>PLZC01000390.1 GCA_003151985.1 Acidobacteriaceae bacterium | reverse complement strand
CGATGCCTGCCGCTTTGCCGAAAATTCATGGTTTATCAAGTTACGCGAACCGGGCTATGAATCCAAAACGCCCAAGGAGATCGCGCAAGAGATGTTCAGTTACGGGGACGGCTGTACCATGTCCGCCAAGAAAGACGGCATGGCGAACATCGGGGGCTTTCTCTGCACCAATGACGACATTGTTGCCAGGCAACAAAAGGATCTGCTTATCCTGACCGAAGGCTATCCCACTTATGGAGGGTTGGCTGGCCGCGACCTCGAAGCCATCGCGGTCGGCGTGCAAGAGGCGCTGGAAGAGGACTACCTGCGCTACCGCATTGCCTCCACGGCCTACCTCGGCAATCACATCGCGCAGGAAGGGGTGCCGATTGTTCAGCCGCCCGGCGGCCATGCCATCTATCTCGATGCTCGCGCCTTCTTGCCGCACATTCCCTGCGAGCAGTTTCCGGGGGTTGCTCTGGCGGCTGAGTTATACCTCGAAGGCGGTGTCCGGTCCGTTGAGATCGGTACCCTGATGTTTGCGGCGGTGGCGCAAATGGATCTTGTGCGCCTGGCAATTCCTCGCCGCGTTTATACGCAGAGCCACATCGACTACCTGGTGGAGGTGATTCTTGAGGTGTGGAAGAACCGCGAGAGGATTCGCGGCATGCGTCTGACTTATGAGGCCCCGTTTCTGCGCCACTTTACGGCGCATCTTGAGCCGGTGAGTTAAGCCACAACGGCGCCGCTCACAATTGGATCGACTCGACCAGCCTCTCCATCTCATCCTGCTGTTCTTCGATGGATCGTACTAACTTGAATTGCGTCCGGCAGCGTTCGATATTATGCCCTTGACGATGCACCTTGAAATACGTGTCGCCCGACAAGTAGTCCGTCAGGAACCTGGTTCCTATCTCGAACGTGATCAACTTGCCTGAGAGAGCGAGGAATTGTTTCTCCGCCTTGGTAAGGAAGCCGCCGGCAGTTTCAAGATAGCCGCGGACGAGCGCCTCAAACATGGGGAAATGCAGGTTGACCTTGGAGAGGTCCAGCTCATCTTCCTTGGCCGGGCAGGTTGTGGTTCGCACCATGTCCCCAAAATCGTAGAGAACCAATCCCGGCATCACAGTGTCCAGATCGATTACACAGATACCCTCGCCGGTGGCGTCGTCGAGCATCACGTTGTTGAACTTGGTGTCGTTGTGGGTGACGCGCTCCGGCAAGTTTGCATCCAGCAGCACGGAGGTGAGGGACTGATGCGCCAGGGCGAATTCAATCTCTTCCCTGGCCAGGATTGCCCGGCCCACCACGTCCGACTCAATCGCCGCCTGCAATGCCGCGAACCGCTTCGGCGTGTGGTGAAAATCGGGGATGGTATCGTGCAAACGGGGCGCGGGCAGGTCAACCAGCAGTTTTTGGAAGTGTCCAAACGCCTTGGCAGCCTGGAATGCCTGCTCTACGGACTCGACGGCATCATAGGTGGTTGCATTGTCGATGAAATGATATGCGCGCCAATAGTTGCCATCCTCATCCACATGCAGGACTCGCCCGTCCTGGGTCGGAATCAGCGTGATGACTCGCCTCTCGGAGTCCGGCTCGCCTGCTGCCTTCGCGGCCAGATGCGACGTCACGCGCTGGATGTTCTCCATCATGGCGACAGGGTTCTTGAAGATGTTGTGATTGATGCGCTGCAGGATGAAATGCATCTCCGCGCCGGCCCGATCAAAAACCGCGCGAAAGGTATCGTTGATGTGGCCGCTGCCGTAGGGCGTGGCAGCCACAAAATTCCCGCGGTTTTCAAACTGGCGTGCGGCGGCGCCAACATTGGGCGCTTGGTTCATGACCAGAGTCTTTGCGGATAGGTACCGGCCTGGACCAGGCGGCTGATGCTTTCAACGACCGTTGCGTGATCTTCGCGGTAGGTGACCCCGAACCACGAGTCGTTGGTGGGCAGCACCTTCACCCGCGCCTTGCCTGCCGTTACCAGCGCGCCAACCGTGTTCGGTATGTAGCACTCCGACTTGAGATCGGAGCCGCTCTGTTGGAGAAAATTCTTGAAATTCTCCTCCAGCAGTCCGAATACCTCGGGCGTGAATCCCCACATGTTCATTGAGACCGCTTCATTGCCCGTGAGTTTGGTTACGCTTCCCGCCGGGTCGGTGTTCTTGGCGCCGTCCCCGTCGTGCTCGACCTTGGTCAATTCCTCAATGTACTCGAGATAATTCTCGCCGTTCACGCGGCACACCCCGCGCGCCACCGATCCGAAGTCAGAGAGCGTGTTGCGCAAGGTGAATCCGACCATCGCGTAGTCCGGCGACCCGGACTGCAAGTGCGTCGACAGCGCGCGATAGCCCTCCGCCCCGTAAAAATCGTCGGCGTTGATCACGGCAAATGGTTCGTGGATCACGTCGGTAGACATCAGAATCGCCTGCGTTGTGCCCCACGGCTTGGTGCGGCCCTCGGGGATGGAAAAACCAGCCAGAATCTTGTCGAGTTCCTGGTAGACATACTCGACCGGAATGCGCTTCTCATAGCGCGTACCGATGAACTGTTTGAATTGTTCCTCGATATCCTTGCGGATGATGAATACGAGTTTGCCGAAGCCGGCGCGAAGGGCATCATAGATCGAATAATCCATGAGCGTTTCGCCACTTGGGCCAACAGATTCGATTTGCTTCAATCCGCCATAACGGCTGCCCATTCCGGCAGCCATGACTAGTAGGGTAGGTGTCGTCATTGGTCTCATTCAATCTGCGTGATAATTTACGCGCGAAGGCTAAGTGTATCGCAGCTTCCCATGGGCTGACCATCGGGAAGTGCGGCATTCACGGGGCAATCGCATTTGAACTGTTGAAGGGTACGGGCTTCAGCCCGTACATTCATGAGCCAAAATGCAATGGGGCTTTAGCCACTGAGGGGATAGGAGTCAAGGAGTGCAATCTTGTCCTTGGGGTGGATTTCGTTCGGACGATCCGAAATTGTCTTCCCTCAGGGGCTAAAGCCCAACAGACTTTGCCTTGGTTAAGTACGGGCTGAAGCCCGTACCCTCCATCCTTGAGTCAAATTCCAAATGCGATTGCCCTGGTGGCAGCTAAGCCTCAATCACGATCTATCATCGACATGTGCATACCCATTACAAGCTGGGCGATATTCTGGCCAATGCCATCACGCATGGCGTCGGCGCCGGCCTTGCCATAGCCGGAGCGGTGTACCTGATTGCTGCATCCGTCCGCGGAACGCCCTGGCACGTGGTCAGTTGCTCCGTCTTTGCCGCCACACTGGTGCTCGTCTACGTATGCTCCACCCTTTACCACTCGCTTGTCCGCACGCGGGCGCGCCACGTCTTCCACGTCCTGGATCACTCCTCCATCTACCTGCTCATCGCCGGCACCTACACGCCTTTCACGCTGATTTCGCTGCGCGGACCGTTGGGCTGGTCGATTTTTTCGATCGAGTGGGGTCTGGCCATTGCCGGCGTGATCGTAAAAAGCTTCGCCGTGGGACGGTATGAGGTGGCGTCGGCGCTGGTTTATCTTTTTCAGGGCTGGCTCATCGTCTTTGCCACCGTCCCCTTGCTTCACGCCATTACAACGCCAGGGTTGATGTGGCTGGGGGCGGGTGGACTGGCCTACACGCTGGGCATGCTCTTTTTCGCCTACGACCGCCTGCCCTACTTCCACGCCGCCTGGCATATTTTCGTCCTGGCCGGCAGCATCGCTCATTACTTCGCCATTCTCTTCTACGTGGTTCCACCCCGGATATGAGGAAATGCCGGGGTCCCGATGGCCTCTCGTCCACATTCGCACGCCTGAGATGGGCAAGGCAGCCGCTAGCTCACTCCGCTCGCCCCAGGCATTTCCCGCCGGCTTTTTGACCTTCCCCCCGAAAACCGGTACACTACACTAGTTTGGCGATTCCTGCCTGTTGCCGTGGAGCCAGACGTTCGCCCTGTTCACTTAGGGCTTGAGCGTACTGCGGTACGGAAGTTTCCGCCCGAGCTATTTTTGGAATGCATGAGCGCACCGGCGCCGCCGGAGCCGCGCTGGAGGGTTTATGTACGCGGTTATTCGCACCGGTGGTAAGCAATATCGGGTCGCTCCAGGCGACGTAGTCAAGATTGAGAGTGTGGTTTCCGATTCCGAAACCAAAACGGTCGAGTTCAGCGATGTGCTCGCAGTCTCCGGCGACCCCGGAACCATGGCCAAGCCGGCCAGCGCCAAGGTTACCGCCGAAGTGCTCGGCGAGGGCCGTGGCGACANNCGCATCAAGGCCATTGAGGCCGACGGCGTGACCTATACCGCGGCGAACTAGGCAGCGCATCATTTTTCAGAAGGGGATTCGGCAATGGCACATAAGAAGGGTGGAGGCAGCTCCACAAACGGACGCGACTCCAATGCACAGCGGCTGGGCGTAAAAGCCTTTGCCGGCGAACTGATTACCGGCGGCTCCATCATCATGCGGCAACGTGGAACGCGGATTAAACCCGGTGTGAACGTGGGCATCGGATCGGACGACACGTTGTTTGCCAAGGTCACCGGCAGGGTCAAGTTTGTGGACCGCGGCAACCGGGGGCGTTTTGCTTCGGTTGAGCCCGTCTCCGCCGAGTAAGATTCTTCGTACGCGATGAAGAGGCCACGGCATCCCCGTGGTTTTTTCTTGTACTCGCCACTCGGAGGCGCATGCTTCCAAGGCTCGCCGCGAGCTCATTCTTGAACGGAAAGGGCCGGATCTCAATGAGATCCGGCCCTTCTGTTTCCCCCCGCAAAAATCTGCTGTACTGGTTACGACCCCGACTCACTGCTCTTGAGCGACCGATTGAGAACCTTGTCCACCACTTTCTCCACATCGGTGAGGAAGAAGCTGCTGGCGGGCTGCTGCACCGCAACCTGGGTTCCGGTGTGGCCAAGCGCAGACGCAATCTCGTTCCAGCGGTAGATGATCGAATTCACCGGCATCAACACAGGCTGGCGGGCCGGTTCAGGCAATGCGCAGTAGGCCATCCAGGTTCCAACGGCGGCCAGAATCACCGACTCATAGACAAATTGCAGAGGAGCCGTCATTGCCGAGTTGCGGGATATCAATGACGCGGCGATGAAGTCGTTGGCGGACATGAGTCCAAAGCCCAGAGAGATTCCGAAAGCCATATCGCGAATCGGAAGGCGCAAAGCATTCATGCTCAGGCAGAGGAAGGCCAACAGGCACAATTCAAGGATGCTGACCGAACGCATCAGCGCATAGGCTATATCGGGCAGAAGCATCAGGCCCCGGTGCGCGAAAGAAATTGAGGAGAAGGTCACGATCACTGAGGCGAGAACCGCCCAGCGGAAAATCACCAGACCAAACTTCATAAGGCCGGAAAATGCCGAAAGGGCAGAGCGGAAAACCTCCATGCAAACAAAAAAGAGAGCCCCGGCGCTGCCGATATATACCGCCCAATAGGGAATGAAGTACACGGGGAAGTAATCCCGTCCCCAAGGCTGTGAAACTACATAAAGAAGCACGAGCAATATGGGCGTGGATACCACGCGCATCGTGAGATAAAACCCCATCGCCGGGAAGCGGCGATGCAACTTCTTCCTCCAAAAAAGGAAGCCAAGCGCAGCCCAAAGAACAAATTCTGCAATACTCAAGACGGACATCGCGGTTTGCGAAGACATGCCAGCCCTCCCGCAATTCTAAGAACACTCTTAGAATAGCGCCGATTGCTGGGTCTCTCAACCACAAAAGCGGAATTGTCCTATGACACTTTCGTGCCATTACCCACTTTTTTTAGTTGCCGTCGGGAGGAGGCGGGGGGCAAATGTGGGGCCCGCAGCCGGGAATCGGCAGCCGCGCGGTGGCCGACTGATGGCTGGAAATGGGGCGAGGAGTGGAGGACGAGACGGTGGCGGCGGCAGCGCCGGCGACGACGATTGAAAGAGCAAAAATACGGATGGCGAGCTTCATGATCTTACCTCTTGCGGATTTTAGATTGACAGGAAAAGCGTCTCCCTGGACACTGGTATCGTAGATAAAAAATAGCCGTAAGTCCAGTAATTTCATGGGTATAATTAACTAGTAACGTGTGTAGTTACCAGCGTAATGCATCGAGGGCTTCGTGCAAGCCGTTGCAGCCCCTCCCGCCCCCCATTTCTCCACCTTTTTCAAGTCCCCTCATGCTAAAATAAACCTAGGCAAATTGGCTTGAAAGCTCCAGTTTTTCAACCGGTTAATCCCCGAATTCCGGCCCGGAATTGCACCATGGAAGATGCGTCCTTTCTGGAGCTAAAAGCGAATGCCTTGCGAACGGAAACCTATGGCGACTGATGTTCTGAGCACTACCCCTGTCCACGGCGATAACGACAGCTATACCGGCGAAAACATTAAAATCCTGGAAGGGCTTGAGGCCGTTCGCCTTCGCCCCGCCATGTACATCGGTTCCACAGGCGAAATGGGGCTTCATCACCTGGTCTATGAGGTGGTGGATAACTCCGTGGACGAGGCCCTGGCCGGCTACGCCAAAAAAATCGACGTAATCATCCATGTGGACAACTCCATCACCGTCGTCGACGACGGGCGCGGCATACCCGTGGACCTGATGCCTTTGTCAAACGGCACGATGATGCCGGCGGTCCAGGTCGTGCTTACCAAGCTTCACGCGGGCGGCAAATTCGATGCTTCTACCTACAAAGTTTCCGGTGGCCTCCACGGCGTAGGCGTGAGTTGTGTCAACGCCCTCAGCCAGGAGTTCAATGTCGAAATCTGGCGGGACGGCCACACCTGGGAGATGGATTTCAGTTGCGGCGACGCCATCAGCGAACTGCGCCAGGCAGGCACCAGCAAGCGGCGCGGCACCAAGGTTCACTTCCTGCCCGACAAGAGCATCTTCACCGCCACAGAATTCAATTACGACACCCTGGCCCAACGCTTGCGCGAGATGGCTTTCCTCAACAAGGGCCTTGAGATCACGCTTACCGACGAGCGCACTTCGGATCCCAAGACCGGCGAGGCGAAGCGTGCCGAATTTCGCTACGCGGGCGGCATCGCTGAGTTTGTCAAGCACCTCAATCGCGGCAAGCAGGTGCTGCACGAAAAGCCCATCATGATGGAAGCGATGCGCGACAACGTCGAAATCGAAATCGCGCTTCAGTACAACGACAGCTATTCCGAAACCGTGTTCAGCTTTGCCAATAACATCAACACAGTGGACGGCGGCTCGCATCTTTCGGGCTTCCGCACATCTCTTACCCGCACCATCAACGCCATCGGCCAGCAACTAGGTCTCTTCAAGGATATGAAGGAAAACCTGAGCGGCGATGACGTGCGCGAGGGCCTGGTCGCGGTGGTCAGCGTCAAGCTGTCACAACCGCAGTTTGAAGGGCAGACCAAGGGTAAGCTGAACTCCGACATCGCCGGCACGGTGCAGGCATTTGTGAACGAGCGGCTGGGTGCGTTTCTCGAGCAGAATCCGCCCATTGCCAAGAAAATCATCAACAAGGCTATCGAGGCCTCACGCGCTCGCGAAGCCGCTCGCAAGGCCCGCGACCTGACGCGCCGCAAGGGCGCCCTGGACGGCGGCGGCCTGCCCGGCAAGCT
>PLZC01000186.1 GCA_003151985.1 Acidobacteriaceae bacterium | reverse complement strand
GGTCAATTCTCGAAAGCGCCGAAGCCCTGGGCACGCCGCAGTTGTGATTTTCTTGGTTTTCTGGGGCTGCGATAGGGGCTCTCTCTGCGAACTTTGACCTCCTGATCGAGCAGTGGGCTCAGCGCAGGAGGGTTGCAATGAGGGGAGCGCTCGACGGTCGAGCGGCACAGAATCTTGGGGCTACTGAGAGCCCACTCGTAAAGTTCCATGGATGCCTTCATATTGATCGTGAGAAAACTCTCTGGACCACTCAGCAATTGGTCGATCCCAAGATCACGGACCGGATCAATACTTGTTCAGACTGGATGAAGCTCGTACTTCCAGGCAAGGATCTATTGGTTGTCGGCTTTTGGACAGACTGGGGGTATCTGAATGACGTTTTGGCGAATGCCTTAAGCGCAGGCGGATTCAATTCAGTGACCGTTGTCGATCCCTCTGCTGCCGCGACACTCCAAACAAAAGCTCCCGCGTTTTGGACAAGCCTCACCACTGGAACCCCACATTTCCAACACGTACAAGCCTCGGGATCGGATGCTCTGGCGGAACTTCAGATCGCGTTCTCGCGAGTCTGGCTCAAGAAATTCTATGCCCTAGCTAAACCGCTGTTGGAGGCTGAAGGTACGCTGCTCACATTTCGGCACTTTTGGAACATGGTTCTGCCGTCGGACTGCGAGAAGGTCACTGCCCATTATGCGACGCCGCGCGGACCCCCGCAGAATTCGAGCAGGCAGTTGCCTCAGCAAGAGCGCGGTTGGCATCCCGCGGAGAAAAGCTAACCGCTGCGGCAAGATCACTTGCGGAAGCCCAGAGATCTGCGGATTCCGCCGGATCGGTAGTAAGTGCGTCACGGGCTCACCTCAAGCAACTGGAGGATCGCAAGTCCGCACTCGAACGCAAGCTCGCGGACGTGAGAGAAAACTACACGCGATATGGATTTTCAGGTTCGCCTGATGATCCCCTGGCCGTTGAGAAGGCGTTGTTCGCTGAACAGGAAACCCTGGTGCTACTTGAGAGGGCGCTTTCCGTGGTCGAGACTTCGTCAGCCGTTGATCGCGTAAAAGCGTTCGAGTCGCGCATTGCAACGCTACGGGAACAGATCGATCAAGAGTCCCTCAAGCTTACGAGCACCGAGCGAGCCGTTGAGTCATCTCGCCAGATCGAAAATGCTGCGACTACTGTTGCGAACCAGATTCTGACCGAACAATTCGATACGGTGATGCCTTTGCTCAAAGAGCTGTATAAGAGGCTTCGGCCTCACACCGACTGGACGGAGATTGAATCTGACTTCGGAGGAAAGATTCGGGGGTCACTGAATTTTGTCGTCGGTAATGGATATAACCCTCAATTCCTTTTCAGCAGCGGCCAGAGGCGTGCTGCAGGATTGGCCTTTTTGCTGGCAGTTCATCTGTCTCGACCGTGGTGCAAGTGGCAATCCTTACTGCTTGACGATCCTGTCCAGCACATCGACGATTATCGGGCATTAAATCTCGTTGAAGTCCTTGCTGCCATCAGGCGGACAAATCGACAGATCATTGTCGCGGTAGAAGATCCGGCACTAGCTGATCTTCTGTGCCGGCGATTGCGGAGCGCAACTGGCGATATCGGCAGAGTTTTCGAGATCCATACGTCAAAGACGGGCGCGGCTGAGATCGCAAGCGCGCGAGATATTTATCCTATGCCCAGACTTGTGCTGCGTAGCGCATGATACTTGCCTGCATCAGAGGAGTTCAGTAGCGTGACACTCACACTGAAAGAAACGAGGGCGGTTAGCGGTTTGGCGGCCATCCTCTACGACTTTCTTCCCGGCTCAGGCCATAAAGTGTGGAAAGGGCACGTCAACTTTGGAACGGTCGCAAACCAGGTGGGGGTGGGCGACTTCTGGGGAGGGGGCAGCAAAAAACCGGCAATTAATGCGCTCCTCTCCCAAACTCTGCAGCACAGACGGCATCTGTTTCAGAATCTAATGGTGGAGATCGTTCGCTCTGGAATTGCCTACCGGGAGAAACAAAACCAACCGATAACCAGGGCCAAGATTGAGCGCGTCAACGGACACATTCTGGACCTGGGCTTCAAATATCCTGAGCTGTGGGACCGCGAGTTTCTCATCTCGTTAGAGAAAACCACGGAAGAACGGGCCCGTGATCAATTTGCGGAGGCGGATTCTCAACAGCAGGAGAGATCGGAGCAACAACGGCGCTCTCTAGTGCTAGAAGAACTCAAGGATTGGTTTCTTCAGCTCGCGTGCGAGGTTGACAGGAGCAAGGCAGGGCTGACGCTCGAAAAGCTGCTGAACCGCCTCTTTGATGCGTTTGAACTGCAGCCTAACTAGACAACCATTTCGCGTTGTTGGAGAGCAGATCGATGGATCATTTGAGTTAGATGGTGAAACATACCTTTTGGAATCCAAATGGGAGAAAGAGCCGCTGCGGGAGGCTCACTTGCTGGTGTTTCGTGGAAAGATCGAAGGTAAGTCCACTTTCACTCGTGGGGTATTAATCGCCCTCAACGATATTACAGGTGAAGCCAGGGACAGCATAACACGAGGTAAGGCACCGTCCTTTTTTGTCATGAACGGGTACGACCTGATGATGATACTTTCAGAAAGTATCGGGTTGACGGACTTTCTTCGAAAAGGGCGCCGGTTGCTTGCCGAGGAAGGAAGGGTGTGCGTTCCATTTGTTGAAATCCAATAGTGGCGGGTGAGGCCTTGAGCTAAAATGGAATATCTTCATCCGCAATTTCGGATTCAAGGATTTCCTCGTCTACTTCGATCATCGTCCTTCCCAGCTTTTGAATGATCATTCCGGCGAATTGCTCGGGGGTCTTCTTGCGGAGATCGATGTAGCTGATGTGCTTATGCAAACCGGGAATTTCCGTGTCGTCGAATCGCGCCGGAAGGATGTATTCCTCCTTGGAACTGATCGCCTTTTCAAATGCACTCCGCCGTTCGTGCGTTGGCCATACCTTTTCTGCGTAGAACTGAGAAATGAACATGACGCAGTACCGCGCTGAACTGCTGTATACCTTGTGCAGGTGTTCGGTCAGATTCTTTCCCCAAAGTGCGACCTCTTCGTAGTTATCATAGAAGAGCTCGATGTCATTATTGCGGAGTACTGCCGCTACCCGATCCACGTAGGGCCGATCTTCACCTGCAAAGGAGAGGACCACTTCGTAGGCATTCCCCATCCCGTCCAGGCGGTCCATCGGGTCAACTTTGTAAATCGGCCTTCCCGATATCTCGGATGCTTTCTGCATAACGAAGCGGTCATTCTTCAGTTCCTCGTTAAAGGACTGAGCCAAGTATTCAAGGCGCTCACGATCTGGACAGACAAGGGGATGTACACGTGCTTCGAGGAAGCGGGCGAATTGTTCATCGGGGATTTCGCCGATTTTCAGTCTGTTCCAAAGGAGTTCCTGCTCGGTCCAATCGTCATTATTAATCGAGTGTTGCCAGATATCTCCTTCGGCATCCTTGAACCGAGGATCGTGAGAAGGCATTTGCGAAAGCGGCCAGGTTCGCTTCAAAAAGGAGATTAGGTCGGATTTCCCATAGAATGGCTCACTCACATCCAGGAACAGTCGATCGATAATCGCCCGGCGCGTTATCTCGGTAATCTTCTGGCGTTTTGTAGAGGTCTTTTTCATGTGCATGATTCTAAGCAAGGGTCCGATAGAGTGTCATCTTCACGGCTAAATGGCATCCCAAAATACCCCTTTACTGCCTCTCAGATTTGTGAATGATAAAGGACGTTATCGTAGGAAAACGATCAGCTTGGCGCGAAGCCCGTTTTGCAGCAACTTTGACCCCCTGCAAATTGGGTTTGATGAGCTGACTCAGATTTCATAGCAGTAGGCTCTCCAGGGCCTTGCCAACCGCTAGGAGTCTGTCGGAAATAAGAAAATTGGAAACTGTAACCCATTCTGAATCAACAACATACGTAATTGCGTAGAATTTGCAAGTTGTTGATTCTAAAGGGTCGAAATTCTATTCCCGACAGACTCCTAGGCGGAGAGGAAGAATCTCATCGCGATCAGTTGTGATTGACGACCAGATTGCTTCGATTCCATCTGCCACCAACGGTTCAAGGAGTGCCGAACTCTTCGTCTCAAGGGATGGCTCGCAATTGCGGAATGCTCCAAGAATTCGAAGGTTCCGCTACGGCCTTCATATTACGTCGTAGTAATCAGGATCCGGGGTTTGATTGCGGGTTGAAAAATCCTCGTGAAGATTTGGGCTCAAAATATTAGGTTCGAGTCCCGTGGACTATCCAGACTGCGTATGGACAGTTCCCTTCGTTTCTGCGTACCAGTCTGGCTCTAGGCATCGAGGAGCGAAGTCGCTTGACTGCAAGGTCGGCGGATTTTGAGTCTCCCTTGTAGACTGTATGTCTTTGATAATAAATCACATGATTCCGTGATGGCTAATAGGTGATCGAGGCCGAAGCGTGAATCCCGCCCCACGCTCTCAGGATGACAGTTCTTGCCTTTGTGCTCGGGATAACCGTCCCTGCACCGCTCTGAAAGGCAACAGTCGCCGGCATGAGCGATGCCGGCGACTGTGGGTTATGAAGCGTTCAACGTTCCTAAAACTTGAGGCGTAGCGCAAACTGCACAAGTCTCGGATTGTTAACCTGTGAGGTTACCGTCGCGGCATTGGAGGCGTTGGCGGTTTGGTTTGGATACCCAAACTGTGTGCGGTTGAAGACGTTGAAGAACTCTGTGCGGAATTGGATGGAAGACCGGCCATCCTTGTCGATTGAGAAGTTCTTGAAGATGGAAGTATCCCAGTTGTTGATTCCGGGAGCTCTTACTTGCGAATCGTTCCTCTGCATGCCCCAGGTAAACGCTGGCACCTGCTCATAGCAGGAGGGGTTGTAGAACTGCCTGGTCTCAATCGGGCCACCAGTCTTCTTGGTCCGATCGCAGCCGGCAACAATGTTCGGCCTTTGACCGAAGCCGTAGTCGCCGTTCTTATTGCTGAAACCGCCGATGGGAAGCGGGAAACCGGATTGGAACGTGGAGATGCCCTCAAGTCCCCAGCCGCCGACAACCGCGTCGGCAAGCCGATTCGCGTTGGGCAGAATCGCTTTGCCACGGCCGACAGGAATGTCGTAAACGTAGCTGACGACGAGACGGTTCTTGACGTCGTTGCTGGAGAGCGCCTTCTCGAGGCTAAGATCGTTGGGATTTTCAACACCCCATTGATTGCCGGCGGACGATTCAAGCCAGCCAGTCAAGGTGTCGATGGAGCTTATGAGTTTGGAGTAGGTGTAGCCGAGGCCGATCGATGCGCCGCCCGTGAACCGCTTCTGCATCTTGACTTGCAGTGAGTGGTAAGCGGAGTTGCCGTAATCAGCGGATGCCTGACTCATACCATTGTTGTATTGCGGGAAGGGCGATAGCAAGGCCCTACCCGTGACCGTGCTCGCGGAATTCAGACCGGCTGTGGGATTGACGGCTCCCAGGAAGGGGTTCGCAGATGTGGCTTTCAACTGTGCCAACGATTGAGGGTTGAAGAAATTCATCGGCAATGCGCTCTTGCTAAGGCTGTAGAAGGGCAGATGGGTTCCCTTTGAGCCCGCGTAAGCAACGTTGAGGACCATGGAGCTGCCAAACTGTTTCTGCACGCCGAAGTTCCATTGTTGCGCATACGGATATGGATTATTGACCCAATTGAGGGCAGGACCCGTACCGAGCAAGAGTTTTTGGAAGCCCGAGTTGGGATCCAAGCTGCGCTTGGGGGGTGCCGCCATTCCGTTTGCCAGCGGGTGAGAGAAGTCGTTGAGGACTGACGGAGTGTAATTCGAGTCTGTGGAGTTGACGCTGTTGGTGGCAAGCGCGTTGATTGGATCGTTGTTCGGCGAAGAAGCGAAGCCCACGTCGAGGGGAATCCAGAGGATGCCATAGCCGAGGCTGAAAACGGTGGTCGGACTCAGGGCATAGGTGAGGCCGAAGCGAGGCGAGAACTGGGCGTTGAAGTGGTTCTGCGCCCAGCGCTCGGGACGTGTCGCGGATTTCACAACTTCGGCGGAACCCAGGAAGCTGGTGATGCCGGAGGCCTGAAGATTCGGATTGAGCGCGGTTGGATCAAAGTAGCTGATGTTGTTGTGTCTGTCGGTCCAGGGCAGGCCGTTTTCCCAGCGCCAGCCAAGGTGTGCCGTCAGTTTTGGCGTCACGCGCCAATCGTCGGTTACGTAGAGAGCCGGATAGAGCATCTCGGAAGTATTCGGAGCTACGTTCAGGTAGCCGATCGAGCCGCCGCCGGAGGTTCCAACGTGGCCAAGCAGGAAAGTCGCCAGGCCGGCTCCGGAATAGCTCTGCTGACTTGCGGAGCTACCGCTATTGTTACTTGTGTAGATGCCGTCAACGCTTCCCTGCCCAGCCGAGTTATTGCTCTGGAAGTAGTTGAAGGTTGCGCGGAGATATTCACCGCCAAATTTGAAGGTGTGTTTTCCGACAATCTTGGTGAGGTTGCCGGCAATGCGGTCGTTATCGGAGTAGTTGCCGATGGTGCTGTCAGCGCCGCCGCTTCCAAATGTATTGGAAATGTCGAAGCCTGTGTTGCCACCTGAGTTGGGGCCAGCCTGGATTGAGACCACCAGTGGGCCGGGGTATTCAACCGTCGCGCCGCCCAGATCCTGGCCGATGTCGGATGGTTGGTAGGTGATGTCCTTGGCTGCGCGGGTATACGCGAAGCGCAGATAGCTGAGGCGCAGGTCGAGGATGGTGGTGGAGTTGAAGGTGTAGGTGTCGTCCAGAACCCAGTTGTGAGTGGCGAATGTTTCGGAGCAACGGTCCTGGCAGATGCCTGTCCCCAATGGGTCCTGGGGCAGGTTGGTATTCCCCCAATGGGTGTAGCGGGTCATGACGTGCTGTTTGTCTGAAACCTGATGGTCGAGTCTGACCACGGTTTCGAAGTTTTGTCCGCCGACCCCGTAGTTCGCGGTGTAGTTGCTCACCGCGTTGTTGGTGCCTACGGCTGCGACGGGGTAGAACCTGTTGATGTAGTTTTGAGCTACCTTGTTGATCCTGTTTGCAGGAATGATATTGCCCGCGAACGGCAGCCTGTCGCCCCAGTTGGCGCCCTTGGTAGGATCGCCCGCGCAACCGCTTGGATTCGTGCAGGTGGTCTCTGGGTCGTAGATGGTGGGTGCTTTAAACGAGCCATCGGGATACTTAACGGTTTGCAGCAGATTCATGTTACCGGCAACTTCGTCCGCGGTGGGCACCGTCTGCTGATTGGTCTGTCCCTGGCGGAGGTAGAAGCCTTCCCAGTTGACGAAGAAGAAGGTCTTGTTCCGGCCATCATAGAGATGGGGAATGAGGACCGGGCCGCCGAAGTTGGCGCCGAACTGATTCTGCGTGAAGGCGCCGCGTGGTTTTCCATTGTGGTTGTTAAACCAATTGTTGGCGTCGAATTCCTTGTTGCGGATGTATTCCCAGGTAGCGCCGTGGATGGAGTTGCTTCCGGACTTGGTGCTGAACTGGATGGCGCCGCCGGCGAGATGGCCGTAGTCGGCTGTCAGCGAGTTGGTGTCGACCTTGAACTCACCGAGGGAGTCCTGGGTGGGAACGAGCGAAGTGAGGTTGAGGTAGGTGGTGTTGACCGGAGAGCCGTCGATGTAGGTGCCGCTCTGGTTGGCCATGCCGCCACCGATTTGGTAGTTGCCCCAGGCGAAGGGATTGGCGCTGTTGGTGTTGCCGGTCGATTGTCCCTGAGGAACAACGGAGGGAACGAGGGCGGTCAAGTTCATCGGGTTGCGGCCGTTGAGGGGCAATTCGGTCGTCTGGCGTTCGTCGACGACGGAGCCGATGGAGGTGGTTTCCGCCTGAATCAGTGGCGACTCGGCAGTGACGGTGACGGTCTGGTTCTCGCTGCCGACTTCGAGGGTAAGGTTGACGCGGACAGAACCTTCAACTTCCAGCTTGAAGTTCGCGCTGGTCAACTGCTTGAAGCCTTGCTTGTTTATTGAGATCTTGTAGGTAGCGGGCCGAACGTTGACGAACTGATAGTAGCCCGAAGCGTCGGTCATGGACTCGGTTTTGGTGGTCGTGTCCACGTTGATCAATACAACCGGCGTTTGAGGAACTACGCCGCCCGATGCGTCAGTGACCGTGCCGACAATGGTACCCGCGGTGGTTTGAGCAAACCCGGGTTGCACTGTCAGCAAGAGAATTGCAAAAGCGGCGCAAAGGAAACCTAAGCTCCACTTTCCGTAGGTAGTAGCTTTCATCTTGCCTCCTAAAGGCGGTTCATGTTGCATGGAGTCCTGAGTATCAGACGCCATTTTCGGCTTTTTTCCCGGCAACCGAAAATCTCCTCGAAAAGCGGCTTTGTTTCGGCCTGCGGGATATCGTGTCGCCAACGGCATTTCTGAACTCACGGTGTTACACATTTGCAAGTCCCATTTGGAAGACTCATGCGTTCTACGTCGCATTGAGCCCGTTCACCCGATCGCGCAGAGGCGATCAGGCGGGGCCCGCGATAGTGTTTGAGGCAACCTTCTCAGTGGTTTGAGTCGAGCCGCTCTCAGACCGAACGCGTCCATCTTCCATGTGGCGCCTGCAAAGCCCACAATACCGCTGTCCGGTAAAACAACTAGTGATAGCGATATCAAGCCAAATACCCGGGCGCGGCCTATGTGCTACTCGCTCTTGCCTGCGGGTAGCTGAAGCCTTTGCTCGATCAATCGCGCCTTCGCATTCGACCGGTCATATTCCACGATGTCGCTCATCAGTTCGGCAGTCTTGCCAGCAAGATCGTGGTTTGCCTCCACATAGTCGTGATACGGCGCGAAACTAGTACGGCCTTGGTTTTCGTTCAGGTGTTTGATGGTCGCCGTAAGCTGATCAGCCATTCCTCGCAACAACGGATCTATCTGATTGATCGCTTCTTGCTGCCAGGGAGATCCCTGATCCTTCCGGTCGCTAAGCTGCCTGGCCACTTTGCCCAGGTCGTTCACATGCTCCTTGATGACGTTGAGTCGCGCCGCATGCGACTTCCGCGCAATCCGCGAATGAGTATAGGACTCAAGTACGGCGGCGTCGTGTTCCGCAAGGGTTGCATGGCTCTTCGCTTCCAAGAAGAGCTTGGAAATTTCTTCGGAGTCTGCAGTCTGAGCCGCCATATGCGGCGCAACGACAGCCGTTAGCAGTGCAAGGGCAGCAAGACCACCTGAGATATGAAGTATCGATCGAATGTTCATAGTCCCTCCATTGTGTTTTTTGAAAGCTTGACACGCCTTGTCTAAGTGCATGCAGGTTGCCAGTCTGTCTAGTCCATCAAGTTGTTGATTCTCAACGAGGCCGCCTCAGCACTGTTCGGCAGTGTGTTTGAAAGTTTGGACAAAACTGTATAAATCCTTGGACAACTCACGTTGGTTACTCATCTGCAAGAGGGACACTCAGGGGGCTATGACTGACGAATGAATGCGAGTCGTATCGTTGTCCGGGTTTCGCGGGATGAGTTTTCCGAAGGTTACCGATGCAGAGACGCCCGAACCAGGAGACCTGGAAGTAATTGACCTTACCTACAGACACTAACGAATGAGTCCCGGACTCTCATCGTCGGGATGACTGATGATCCCACTGAGAGAGAAGCGCATATGTCCACGCAAGTAGATCCGTTCAAAATCGAACTCTCTCTGACCCAGGTGCTCGACCGCCCGATCAGCGGACGAATCTTCTTCGAGGAAGTGATTCGGACGCGCGAAGCAAATTCAACTGATCTTCGACCGTTGGGTCATCACCAGAGGCACGCCGGGACCGTTCCGCAGCAGGATCATCACCGACGGAGTGATTCCTTCGTTGCATATCGACTACAAAGGAACGCGCATCAAGCAGTACCACAAAGAAGGCCGCGCCTTGCGCACCGAGACCACCACCATCAACAACACACGCAACTTTTACATCGGCAAGAATTTGCGCAACTTGCCCGCTCTACGCGAGATTGGCTTTCAGGCCAACCGCCGCTTGCTCCAGGTCGAACAAATCAGCCATGACTGCCTGCTCTCCGAAGAGGCTTTCCAGAAAGTAAACCGTCCCATTCAAATCGCGTCGCAGCGAGCTTCCGCGCTTCGCTTCGCCGATCCACAAGTGCAGGCCCTGTGGAGTGCGTTGTTGTTGTTTCAACTGTTGCCCACAGGCTTCTCGAATCGCAATCTCCGCGACAACCTGGCCTCCTTGCTCGGCCTGAAACCGGCTGACCTGACCCAAGGCAGGATGACTTACCAACTCCGCCGCTTGCGACTCCATGGGATGATCGAGCGTATCCCGCAAACCCATCGCTATCGCCTGACCTGCCTCGGCCTGCGCAGCGCTTGGTTCTTCACCTACTCGCGCATCCTCCGACCAGGGTTGAGCAGAATACTGCCTCAATTGTCCACGCCCAACTCTACCCTCCTTCGCTGCTTCGATAAGCTTGATCAAGAAGTGACGTCTTGGGTCCAACAAGCAAAACTTGCCGCTTGAAAACTTTGACTCATTCGCAACAAGGTCTTCACTTCAAGACCACTAGCTAAGCTAGTCGCGTTCTCTAAAATCGACCGCATCTCCCCCAAGCCAGGATTAGCATTAGCCTGTCCGAAATGTTTAACAAACGTATAAATCTTTGGACAAAGAGACACGATGAGTGCCTAGGGATCTGGCGCCAATCTCCATTTTGGCCGCAAACCGTGCAAAGAGAGTTGGCCCGATACATGCTTTTGACCTAAGCGTGAGATGAGCCGGCTTGCCCACTTAGCCGCCTTCTCGATCCGATGTCGGGAGTGATACGAGGTGCGCATGAAGGTAAATTCTCTTCGCAGGTGGTGTAGGCCCAGGATGATCCTGGTGATCAGCAATCGCTCTGAAAATCCTGCTCATACTCTGGAGGTGGTCACCAGGATTCGGGCAACGCGGGCGAAAGTATACCTGGTGCAGTTGCCTGGTCCGGTAAATTCCATGCGGGGATCCGTCCACGACTTTCCATTTCTGGTTACTGATACGCGGACAACCGCTGAAGAACCCTCGGTGAACGGCACACGCCAGGCATTTCTATGGGCCGAGATTCTGAGTGAAGTAACAATTGTGAAGAACACGCCGATTGAACGAATTCCCGCACTTGCAGACTCGCTCGGCGCCGAACTCGTAGTGCTGACGATACCTGCGGTTGGCCTGATGCGATTTCGCAACGGGAATGGTTTCGAGACCGATCTGTTCGCCTCGCTACCGCTTCCGATCTTGACCTTCGGTCCGCGCATGGACATGAGCGTGTGGAACCGCACGGATTTCCGAAGGATTCTTTTGCCGATCACATTTGGACCCGACCAGGGGCTCCAACTTCGATTCGCGTGCCGATTTGCTCGGCGATATCAGGGACGCGTGACGGTGTTACACGTATTTGAAAGCCGCGGTACGGACGAGCAACCCTGGGAGCGAACGCCGGTTGCGGTCGAAGCGAAGCTTCCGATCTCGGAGTTGAGGCACGAAGGAATTCTGTGCCCACTGGAAATCGCAGTGAGCGAGGGATACGCCGCAAGGCAAATTCTCAATTTCCATGAACGGAAAGGTTACGACCTGATCATCATGGGAGGTCCTCACCTGGGAAGTCCTGCCCGAGGCCTGGGACATGGCGTCACAGAAGCGGTGATTGCGGAAGCCCGCTGTCCGGTGCTGATGCTTGGTAGAGCGATCGAGTCCATTTCCGCTTCCACCGATCTCTCAACTGACTCTCGCCTGAGGAATACAGAGGCTCGGGTCCGTTCAATGGAGGTGAATTGAAATGCGCTGCGCAAATCTCAATTGTCGCGCGATGGCGGACCACCTGCTGATGGGGACATTGGCACTGGTGGAGTTCGAAACTGCCCCTGACGACCGCATCTCACACGCCGCGGGAGGGTTTCCGATCTGCATCGCACGGACGAGGTATTTCTGGTTGTGCGAGACGTGTTCGCGTCTCTTCAGGATTCGAAGGTGGAATTCGTCGGGACTGATACTAGAGCCTCAGCACACGGATGGTCTTCGGCTGCCTTAGCCACAAGCTAGGAGAAAATCCGCCGTGACCTCAGTTTCAGCAGGGCCGGAACGCCCACGGGGGCTTTACGGTGCCGCGTGATCGGACGAGAGCGAGGCTCAAAATGTCGAAGCGTCGGCTCTCCAGGGTTGCACTGCGGGTCGCGAGCGTGGAGCGAGATCCTCGTCCTGATTTCAAGCCGCGTGTGATCTTCGTGGTAACTCTGATTGCGGCGATTCTTATAGCAATGGCTGCGGTGTGGGAGGCGAGGGTCATCCTGCTGGTGCTGTTTGCCGGGTGCCTGGGCGCACTTGTGCTGGCTACGTTGACGTCGCNNCGCTTGGAGTGTGGCTTCGCGGACCTGCATTAGCGCAACAGTTAGCTCAGCTCCAGGTGGACGTGCCCAATGCGGCCAGGCGACTCTATTCGTCTCTCGGAAAGAGCAGTTGGGGACAATGGATGATTTCCAACGCGCCGGACGATATCCAGTGGTCAAGCTGGCTGTCCTACGCGGCATCGGGAATCAGGGGAGCGGTGTCGATGGTCGTGACTACCCTTGCCTGTCTTCTGCTGGTTGTCATGGCGAGCATTTACCTGGCCGCGGAACCGGAATTCTATCGGCGCGGAATGCAACGGATCCTGCCTTCCCCGATCGGGCCAAAAGTTGAAGCCTGTCTGAGGAGCGCGATCCGCACACTGCGCTTCTGGCTTCTATCGAGGCTGATTTCAATGACCGCAATCGGTCTGATTGTCTCTGTCGGGCTGTGGCTGCTCGGCATACCGCTCGCAGGCACCCTGGGCTTTATTGCAGCGCTGCTCACGTTCATCCCCAATATTGGTCCCCTTGCTTCCGCTTTGCCTGCGGCGCTCATCGCGTTCGGCATCAGTCCCATGAAGGGATTTCTCACCGTCGGGGTATTCTGCCTGGCGCATTTCATCGAGGGGAATCTGGTTACGCCTCTGGCCGATCGCCGAATCGTGAAGCTTCCTCCATTTCTCACGCTCTCGTTGCAACTGCTTTTAGCTCCGGTGGCCGGTGTGCTTGGGGTGGCGCTGGCGGCTCCGCTTCTTGCGGCGACGCTGGGCGTGGTCAGAGTGCTGATTCCGGCAAAAAACGAGCCCTCGTCGCGGATGAAAATCGGTCAAACAATTTGACACGGTGCCCGAGGATCTGTACACATCGTCGTGCACAGGCTCAGTCGGCGTTTGCCCGCGGAACCGCGGACAGCGCGTATTTTCCCACCTTGTAACCGAGGTCGCTCCTAGAAATTTCCAGGTGACGGGCGGCTTCGGCCTGCACTCCGTTGGTCATCTCAAGGGCGCGTTCGAGCAGCGCGCGTTCGAAGCGGGCCATGACTTCCCGCAGATCGAGACGCTTGGGAAGCAACGCTGCAAGCTGCTCCACGGTGAGTTCACCATCGGGCGAGCGGAGCGGCGCCCCTGGGGTCTGCAAATGGAAATCCTCAGGCTGCAGTTCAGCCTGCTGGCCCAGGATCAAAGCCCGCTCCAGCAGGTTCCTCAACTCCCTGATGTTTCCCGGAAATGCATACGTCTTCAACTTTGCCAGAGCTTCGGCGCTTATCGGTCGTGAAGGAACCTTCATCTCTTCTGCGATGCGCAGGCAGATGCTTGCGCACAGCTCCCCCACGTCGTCGCCGCGCTCTCGCAGCGAAGGCAGATGTAGAGGGACTACCGCGAGGCGATAGTAAAGGTCCTCGCGAAACAGGCCCTCGCGGATGCGTTCCTGAAGATCGCGATGCGTTGCCGCCAGAACCCGTACATCCACTTTGCGAGTTGCCGTCGAACCCACTCTCTGGATCTCTCCGGAGGCAAGCACGCGCAGTAGCTTGGCCTGCGCGGCCGCGGACATCTCCGCCACCTCATCGAGAAACAGCGTGCCTTCATGCGCGGCTTCAAACAAGCCGCCGCGCGCCTTGTCGGCGCCCGTAAACGCCCCGCGCTCATGGCCGAACAATTCGCTTTCGAGAAGAGTTTCAGTCAGTGCTGCGCAATTGATTGCGATAAAGGGCTTGTGGGCGCGCAGGCTGTTTCTGTGAATCGCGCGCGCCACCAGTTCCTTCCCCGTACCCGTCTCGCCGGTGATCAGAACAGAACTTGTCGTGCCCGCGACCCGTGCCACAATGTCGCGCACGGCGCGAATCTCCGTGCAGTGGCCGAGAATCTCATCCGCCCCTTCCAGCTTGCGCATCTCCTTTTTGAGCACGGCATTTTCGCGCAAAAGCGCCGTGTGCTGGCTTGCTCGGCGAATGGCCGCGCGGACCACATCGGGGATGAAGGGCTTGGTAATAAAATCAAACGCGCCCTGGCGCATGCTCTCGACGGCGAGTTCCAGTGTGCCCACCGCGGTGAGGAAGATGACAGAGGTGGTAGGATCATCGTCCTGCACGGCGCGAAGCACATCGAGTCCGCTTCCATCCGGCATCTTGTGATCAGTCACTACGACGTCGAAATCCTCGCGACCCAGGAGGGCAACGGCTTCATTTGCGCCCGTTGCTTCGACAACGACGTGCGAATCCCGGCGCAGGTTAACCGTGAGAATTCTGCGCATGCCGGGCTCATCATCAACTACCAGCACTTTGGCCATAAGAGACCTCTCCGTTCTCGTCCTGGCCGGCTCGGATCAGGAGCATCATCGTGAACACCACCGCACCGTTCAGGTTCTGGCTCACCCACAGATCACCTCCATGCGCACGGGCTACGGTGCGTGCGATCGCCAGTCCCAGGCCAGTTCCACTCGGCTTGGTGGTGAAAAATGGTTCGAAGATTCGTAACAGGTGAGGCTCAGGAATCGAACTGCCCGAGTTCTCCACATCGATCATGAGCATTGAATCACCGGTCCGGCTTCGAAATGTAATCTGGCCCCCATCGGGTGTGGCGTCGATGGCGTTGAAACTGAGGTTGACCAGTGCGCCTTCCACTTGAGGCGTGTCAATCTCGGCCATAAACTCATCCCAGGGCTGGCACAGGACCTCGATGGATCGCTCTGCGGCACGCATCCTGGTCATATTCACGACATGATTGAGTATTTCGGTTATCGGGAACAGGATGCGCTGGGGCTGCGACGGGCGCGCATAAGTAAGAAAATCATTAGTCAGGAATTCGAGTCTCTTTGCCTCGTGAGCTGC
>PLZC01000411.1 GCA_003151985.1 Acidobacteriaceae bacterium | reverse complement strand
AGGATTTTGCCGTCGCGCTCGATGATCTGTGCCTTGATTTCGCCGACTTTTTCGTTGAGAAGGACTTCATGGGGAAGCTTGCCGTCCAGAATCTGCTTGCGGATCTCCGGGATGCACTTGGGACACAGCGAGTCCGTGGTGCGCGGCCAGCCCAGCGGCGGCTTCTCCTTCTCGTAGCTCTTGAGGAGGGGCTTGTCGCTCCACTTGGGGATAAACGAAGGGTTGGGGCTGATGCGATTCAGCCGCTCATAGACCACCCATGCACCCCTGGCCGCGTAAACGGCAGCCTTCTCGACATATTTGACCGCTTTTGACATAAGCTTCTTGTCCTCCTGAAAGATTTTGGTTGCCGGCAGCGGGCAGGCGAGCCCGGCTCGAACTTTCGATTCCCGGAAGTCGGGAAATCCAAGGGCCTTAAGTTCCATCACTAGGGTAACCATGCCCCCCTGTCAACCCAATGGGGATGCAGCGAATGGCGATATGGGGCAGCGAACGGCGGGCAGTGGATGTCGAATGGCTTGAGGGCGACTTCATGCCGGGATTGGTGCGCTCAACTCTGGAGGGCTCTCAGGGGAGATCGAGGACCGATGGCCTGGTGGTTTCTTCCACTCCGGTTCCTCGTTGGGCTACACACACGCGATTCCGTCCTGCTCTCTTGGCCTCGTACAGCGCTATGTCCGCATTCGCCGCCAGTTCTTCGCGAGTGCTCCAGCATCCATGTGTCGCCGTTGCCACGCCCACGCTGACGGTCAGAAACGGAACAACCGGAGATGCGGGATGGGGCAGCATTAGATTGGCGATTGCCGCACGGACTGTCTCCGCAACCTGCGCGGCATCGGCAGCACTTGTTTCCGGAAGAACGAGCGCGAACTCTTCCCCTCCGCAGCGCGCCGCAACGTCGATCTGGCGTCTGGCGATCTTGATCAATTCCGCTGCCAGCAGAATCAGGTACTCATCGCCCCGCTGGTGGCCTTGAGAATCGTTCAGTGCCTTGAAATGGTCGGCGTCGATACTGATCAATGAGAGGGCGGCCCCCGATCTTCCCAGCCGTGCGCATTCCTTATCAAGGGTCTGGTCAAAGACCCGCCGGTTGGCCAGCCCGGTCAGCGGGTCGGTGAACGAGAGCTTTTGCAACTCCTCATTTGCCCGCTGGAGATCGGTTGTCTTCTCTTTAACCAGTTGCACCAGCTCGCGTTCCCGGCGTTGAGCGCCTAGCACCCGCAACCGGAGCAGTCCAGCCGCGATCGAAAGCGGGATCAGGACACACAAGCTGACAAACCACCAGCTCCAGTACCACGGAGGGAGGATATTGAAGGGAAACTCCACCCTGCCCCCATTCCATGCACCGTCGCTTTCCTGCGCTTCAATCTCCAACCGGTATGATCCCGGAGCCAGATTGGCAAACTGCAGTTCGCGCTGAGAAGTCTCTGTCCAAGTTGAATTCGCGCCTACCAGCCGATAGCGGAAGACCACCCCGTTTTCGCGGGGAGCGTTGAGCGCGGAGTAGCGCGCTAAGAGGGAGTTGGCATCACTTCTGAAGGATGGGGTGCGCAACCCCGAGACGTCTGTCTGTCCCACGGCGAGCTTGGTGAAAACTATCTCCAGAGGCGTATCGGGAGAAGGGCGCGGCCGCGGCTTGAAATGCGAAAGTCCCGCGGCCGTCCCGATCCAGACGGCGCCATCCGGGTCTTCGGCAAAGGCATTCAGGTTGCAATCGTCCCACGTCAGGCCGTCGCTCATGTCGTAGTGGCTCCAGCGAGAGCCGTCCCACATGTCCACACCCCGCTCAGTCCCCACCCACAGCCGTCCGTGCGAATCGAAGCTGAGAAAGTAGACCAGGCCATCGCTGCCTGGTCTCTGAACACTTTTCTCAATGGTGACGCCGCCGGCCGCTGGATGTACACGATCGATGCCTCCACCAAATCGGTAGCCGACCCACACTGCGCCGTTCGGTCCAGCACCCAGCGAAAGTACTTCCTTATTGCTTAAGCTTTCGGTGAGAGTCAGATTCTTCCAGTGCCCGGCGGCAAATTCAAAAAGCCCACCGGTGCCTCCGGCCCACATCGTGCCGTCGGTACCCTGGGTCACCGCCCAAATCCGCGAGGGCGGCAACTCGGCAATGCGTGAGAACTTCCGGTACGGAGCGCTGGCCACAAACAGTCCTGATTCGGTAGCAGCCCACAGCCGTTGCTCCCGGTCGAAGCGCAAGGTATAAGCCGCCCGACCGGTGAGGCCCTGCTTAGGCCCAAACCACTCAACCTTGCCGGTTTGTGCGTGAACGCGAGCGGCGCCAAGGGTTTCGGTGCCGATCCACACGTCCCCGTCGGGCGCCAGGCGGAGACTATGCACCGCGAAACCGCCCAGCCCCGCAAGTTGTTTGAATACCATGCCGATTTCCCGCCGCTCCCCGCGGAAAACTCCGGCTTCCGTAGCCGCCCACAGCGACCCATCCGAGCGCGGCAGAATCTCGTAAACCAGGTCGCTGGTCAGTCCGCTAGTGGTCGAGAAACTCTCCCACTCCCGGTATCCGCGCCAATGGGCGAGTCCGCGGCCAGCCAATCCGATCCAGAGAGAGTGCTGCCGGTCTTCGAAGGCTGAGTAGACCGTTCCGCGAAGGCCAGCCGACGCGCCGATCTTCTCCCAGCTCTTTCCGTCGCCGATCAGCAGCCCATCCGGGGTGGTAAGCAGAATCCTGCCATCGCCGTCGATGGTTGGAACACCACCCAGGTTCTCCGATGGAACGGGCAAGACAGGCCTCTGAAATTTGGCCTTGCCGGCAGGCCATTCGAACACGCCTGCATTCCTCACCCGAACCCACATATTTCCCGCACTGTCTTTCAAAATGGAAAGCAGCGGCCGGCCAGGAAGCCCGCTCTCACGTCCGAAAACCCGCGTTTCATGTGAATCCCTGCGGCAGAGTTCGTTTCCGCAGCCATACCAAAGGGCATCGCCATCCACCAGCATTGCGTAGGCCTCAGGGCCGGATGTTCCACGAACCTGGGGTAGCGTCTTCAACTTGAGCCTGTTATCCCCTGGGTCAGAATCGACCTCCACGACGCCCGCATCGGTTCCGAGAAACGTGTGCCTTTTCCCATCCGCCTGAATACCCTGGGCCCAATTGATGGTCTTGAATGCGGCGGGGACCCTTTCAAACCGGTTGCCCGCGAGGCGGTAGAGCCCGAAGTCCCCGCCGATCAGGAGAGACCCGTCAGGAGCATCGCCGAACGCCGCTCCCGAGTTGGACGGGACCCCTTGTGCCGCTCCAAAGGACTCAAAACGATCCCCATCGTAGCGAAAGATGCCGTTCTCGGTACTAACCCACAGGAAACCCACACGGTCCTGGTAGATTCTTCTTACGGCCAAGTTGCTCAGGCCATCTGCTGTCCCAAAACTGCGGAAACTGTATTCCTGGGCGCAAAGCAAACCGGACGCCAACACCAGCAGCGCAAGCAGGCGCGGGTTTGCTTTTCTAGCCACTGGCATAACCTTTCGGCCACACAGATCGAACTCTTCAGGTTTGGGAAGAGCCAGAGCCTCATCTCACTCGGCCACCAGGCATTCAAGTTTCCCTGGGTTAAATAATAAGCCTGGCCAAGTCGCGGAACTCATTGTCGATGCAGAGCCTCCATCCCAGGGAAAGCTCAGGAAGAGGTTGTAAGCGAAAGCTGGGCTGGCTGTTTGACTCTCGTTTCGTTGTTCCGTTTCCGGCGGCCAATGATGGGATTGAACTGTCGCCGGCGGGCATCTTCGCGGGCGCGGCCAACAGCCAAACCCGCGGCCAGCTGAATAATTCCCGAATCCCTCGTCCCCAGTCCATATTCCCGAGTCCCTAATCCCTCGTCATTGCGAGCCCGCCGATTCGGTCCTCGCGACCTGGTTGATGATTCGCTGGACCAGGACTACGCGGACGTGGATTCGCCTGGCTACGTCGGGCAGGAATTCTGTGACGAAGTTGTCGGTGGGGGCAATGGCGAAGCCGATGCCATAGCGCGCCGCGCTGGCCGCAAGATTGGTTTCGCGGCCCGGCACATAAAGGTTGCTGATCTCGTCGTCGATGGCGAAGCCTGCCAGATTGGCGTAATTCAACATGCCCTTGCCGTTGTCGCCCTGAGTCCACACCACTTGGGCGATGGCATGCCCAATACGGCGCGGAATTGAGGCGTTCGGCATGCGGTGGTAGTGCGGGTCCT
>PLZC01000466.1 GCA_003151985.1 Acidobacteriaceae bacterium | reverse complement strand
GCCATCGGCACCAGCCACGGCGCTTACAAGTTTACGAAAAAGCCGGATGGCTCGGTGCTGAAGATGGATGTGCTGCTGGCGATTCACAAGCGCCTGCCTCACACCCACCTGGTGATGCACGGCAGCTCCTCGGTGCCCAAGGACTTGCAGGACGTCGTGAACCAGTACGGCGGCAAGCTGAAGGAGACCTGGGGCGTGCCGGTTGAGGAAATTCAGCTCGGCATCCGCAACGGCGTACGCAAGATCAACGTGGACACGGACAATCGGCTGGCGATGACCGGCGCGATTCGTAAAGTGCTGTGGACCACGCCGGAGAAGTTCGATCCGCGCGACTACATGAAGCCGGCGCGCGAGGCCATGCAGAAAGTTGTGGCGCAGCGCATGACCCAGTTTGGCCAGGCCGGACACGCCGGCGACTACAAGCCGGTGACGATTGAGCAAATCGCCAAGGGCTACAAGGACGGCAGCCTCACGACCCAACCGTTGGTCGCCGCCAAGTGACATAAGGAAGCTTGAGCAGCCGGCATTCCCTCAGGGGCTAAAGCCCGGCTGATTCTGTGGCATTTATGTACGGGCTAAAGCCCGTACCCTTCAAAACAGCGACTTAATCAGAGACTCCTTAAGCAGCAAGAGTGAAGGCGAAGGGCCACTCCGCATGGGCGGAGTGGCCCTTCGTATTTTTCGCATTTTTGGCTCAAAAACGGCCTAAATCCGTTCGCACAGATTACTGACTTTCCTATGTAAAATTTACAAGTTGTTCATTCTTTGCGGCTTATTAGCGCACTTGTGTCGAAAAAGCGGGTCCCGAAGGGGGAGGGGGAGGGGGTCATGCGGATTTTCGGGATTTAGGCTCGCAATTGAGGGTGGCTAGTGCGACCTGCGCCGCGTAAAGGAGCTGGGAGCTGCGCTTCGGGGGAATGGCGCCGATAAGCATGCCGTGAGTTGCGCAGGCGATGTAGTCGCGGATGTTTTCGTAGCCGGAAAGAAGGGGCATGGCTTTGCAATCAGCTTCCCTCGCGTCGTGTGCCGCGAAGACCGCTGCTATTTCGTTCCCGTCTGTTCCTTCCATGCCTGCTTTGAACGTGCGCTGCCAGGCAGCGGTGCAACGCTTGAACGCGGGCCTGGTTTGTAGAGGATGGGGGTCGAAGGCCGGGGCCGGGGTGGCAAGGGGCGCCGGGGTTGGGATGGATTCTACCAAGCTGAGTTCCGCGGTGTTTGATTCGCGCATTTCTTAATCTCCTACTGATAGTGTGCGCCGGGAGGGCGTAATTATATGCAAAGGGTGGTGGGAACAAAACTTCTCAAATTCAAGGTAAGTGACGTTGATACTTTAGTAACACCAAGAAGTAATTTGTAATCTTGACACGAACCGCTCATCATGATTGGCAAATCACCGGGCCAAAATTGTAAGGAGAGTGATCGTGAAAGTTTTTAGAAGTGTAAGTTCCCTTATCTGCGTACTTTTGTTTTCAAAGCTCCACAAAGAATCCAACCTTCGCAATGAACTGAGAGTGACTGTCGGCAATTTGCGCGGCTCTCAATTGCTTTTGTTTCTGGTGTCAATTTCCCTCTTCGTTTCATTTTCGCCTGCTTCCTATAGCCAGGATTCCAATGTCGTCGCGCCGAGAAGGCTGAGTGCGGTGATTGACGAATCGAAGCAAGTGGTTTTGAGGGGCAACACCCACCCACTGGCCAACCCGGCGAATGACATCGGCCCGGCGGCGACGAACACGGCGGCAGATCATGTGTTTTTGCTTTTGAAGCGCAGCTCGTCTCAGCAACAAGCTTTGGACGAGTTGGTTCGAGCACAAGGAGACAGCACTTCCGATTTCTACCGCAAGTACCTCACGCCCGAACAATTCGGGCAGCAATTCGGACCCAGCGACGAAGATATAGCAGTGATCAAGTCCTGGCTTGAAAGGCACAAGTTTACGGTTGAACAAGTTATGGCAGGAAAGATGGTGATAGAGTTTAGCGGCACCATCGGTGATATTCAAAGCGCCTTCCACGTTTTCATGCGCAATTACACGGTGTCGGGCCGCCAATATCTTGCCAACGAGGCAGACCCGCAAATACCTGCCAGCCTGGAGCCAGTGGTTGGAGGTGTGCTTTCGTTGAATAACTTCCCCACCAAGCATATGAGTGTGATTCTGGGGCCGGTCTCACAATCGGAGGACAGCGGAAAGGTGACGCCGCTATTCAATGTGAACACCGTGAATAGCAGCGCGATGGAATTCCATGGCGTGTCTCCCTATGACTTCGCGACCATTTACAACGTTCTTCCGCTTTGGAATGCTTCACCAGCCATTGACGGCACAGGCCAAACCATCGCTATCGCAGGCAGGAGTGACATCGATCTGGAGGACGTTCGCGCGTTCAGGAGGGCATACGGTCTCCCCGCCAAGGACCCGGCGGTTATCTGGGGCGGGGATGACCCAGGACGAGTCGCGGGGGATGAACAGATCGAGAATACGCTCGATGTTGAATGGTCGGGCGCAGTTGCAAAGAATGCCCAGATCAACTTTGTCGTCGCGAAGGCTGGACTAACTCCTGGCGAGGCGATTGCATCACAATACATCCTTGATCATCAATTGGGTCAGATCATGAGCTTCAGTTACGGGGCTTGCGAACAGGCGCTTTGGGGCGTGTCGAATGTCCAGTACTACAGCAACTTATGGGAGCAGGCAGTCGGCGAAGGCATAGCCATATTTGTTGCTGCGGGTGACAACGGATCCGCAGGTTGCGATACACACAACGGAAAGACGCCGAGTCCGGCAACGGGCGGTCTAGCGGTAACCGGGGAGGCCTCCACACCGTGGAACGTGGCTGTGGGCGGCACAGATTTCAACGACAACGGATCATGGTCGAGTTATTGGAATTCGACCAAGAACGCGAATGGATCATCGGCCAAGGGATACATTCCGGAAGTGCCGTGGAACGCCAGTTGCGCCCCTGGAGGTGAAGCGGCTTGTAACAACTCTGCGAATGTTTCCCAGGTGATGACGGTGGGCGGGAGCGGAGGAAAGAGCAGTTGCAGGAATCTCATATTGGGTGTTTGTGTAGGAGGCGGCTTTGCCAAACCTTACTGGCAGTCTGGGTACGGCGTGCCACAGGACGGCGTGCGCGATTTACCGGATGTATCGCTTTTTTCAAGCAGCGGCACGAATGGAAGTTTCTACCTGATCTATGAAGGTGGCCAAACATTCGCCGTTGGGGGGACATCGGTGGCTTCACCGGCGATGGCCGGGATCATGGCACTCGCCAACCAAGCGGCGCACTCAACCACCGGAAACCCGAACATAGTCTTTTATTCTCTTGCAAGGAACCAAGGCGCGAAGCAATGCGACACAAAGAACGCCGCGAAAGATTGCGTCTTCTACGATATGACCACGGGGACCAATTCGATGCCCTGCAAGAAGGGATCAGCCAACTGCACGACATCGAATTCATCAGACAAGTATGGCCTTCTGACCGGCTACGATGCCGGGTATCAGTATGACTTGGCGACAGGTCTTGGCAGCGTAAACGCATACAACCTAGTGGCGGCGTGGCCCGGGTCAACCGTTGGCAAAAGCAGCTTCACGATTTCAACCAACACTACCAGCCAGACGGTGAAGCAGGGACAGAATGCGGTCTTCACGCTGACGGTGAAGAGCAACAACGGGTTCCACGCGGCGGTGACTCCGGCGGCGCTGAATCTGCCCACTGGCTATGTGGCATCCGGAACGGGCTGGAATCCTCCAACCATTACGCCGCCGGCCAATGGAACTGCAAGCTCGACATTGACGGTTGCAACCAATACGGGGACAACGCCAAACACCTACACCGTTACACTGCGGGGATCGGCGACCGGCTACACCACGCAGACGGTGCCGGTGACCATCGTGGTGAACTCCGCGGCAGCAAAGCTGCCGACGGTGACGACGGGTTCGGCATCGTCGGTGACCGCCAGCTCTGCGACGCTTGGTGGGACGGTGAATCCCAACGGAGCAGACACCCATTTCTGGTTCCTTTACGGGACGAGTAGCTCGTTGAGCGGAGCGAGTCAGACGCCTTCGCAGGACCTTGGCTCCGGGACCAGCGCCGCGGGAATCAGCGCCAATATCGCCCAACTGGTTGGGGGCACAAAGTATTACTTCCAGGTAGTGGCGCAGAACAGCGCAGGGACAACCAAAGGCGCAATCAACTACTTCACGACATCCACTACGGCAAAGCTGCCGACAGTGACGACGGGGTCCGCGGGCGGAATCACGACCAGTACCGCGACCCTCTACGGAACTGTGAATCCGAACGGATTCGACACCCACGCCTGGTTCCTCATTGCTACGAACAGCTCGATGAGCGGGGCGGTCCAGGGTGCTTCATCCGATGTGGGCTCGGGAACCCTTACTATGCAACTTCAATCCTCAGTCAGCGGGATGACCGCGGGCGCAACGTATTACTTCCAATTGGTGGCCCAGAACAGCGCCGGGACAGTGAAGGGGGGCGTCAGCTATTTCACCACCAACAGTCCGTCGAATCCGCCGACGGTGACAACCGGTTCCGCAGGTGGAATCACGACCAGCTCCGCAACCCTCTACGGGACGGTGAATCCGAACGGATCCGACACCCACGCCTGGTTCCTGATTGCAACCAACAGCTCGATGAGCGGAGCGGTGCAGGGTGCCTCAGCCGACGTGGGCTCCGGAACCAGCATCATGCAGCTTCAATCCTCAGTGAGCGGGATGACCGCGGGCGCAACCTACTACTTCCAAATGGTGGCCCAGAACAGTGCCGGGACAGTGAAGGGGGGCGTCAGCTACTTCACCACTAACCGCCCGTCGAATCCGCCGACGGTGACAACCGGCTCCGCGGGGTCAATCACGTCGAGTACCGCGACCATCTACGGGACGGTGAACCCAAACGGATCCGACACCCACTTCTGGTTCCTCATTGCTACAAACAGCTCGATGAGCGGAGCGGCCCAAGGTACTTCAGCCGACGCGGGCTCCGGAACCAGCAACGTGCAGGTTTCATCCTCGGTGACCGGGATGAGCGGGGGCGTGACGTATTACTACCAATTGGTGGCCCAGAACAGCGCAGGGACGGTTAAAGGCGGAATCAACTATTTCACTGCAGCCTCGGCGGGAAGGCTGCCGACGGTGACAACGGGTTCCGCAGGGGGAATCACCTCCAGTACCGCAACCATTTACGGGACGGTGAACGCGAACGGGTCTGACACTCACGCCTGGTTCCTCATAGCTGGCAATAGTTCGATGAGCGGAGCCATCCAGTCGAATTCGGTGGACGTGGGATCCAGCAACACCACCTACCAGATTCAGTGCGGACTCACCGGGGCGAGCGCGGGCGCAACGTATTACTTCCAAATGGTGGCCCAGAACAGTTACGGGACGGTTAAAGGAGCCGTCAACCATTTCACAACCATCAGCCAGTCAAGCCGGCCAGCAGTGACTAGCGGGGCGGTATCAGATATTAAGGTCAACTCCGTGGCAATCGCTGGAACGGTGAAGCTCAGTGCAGACAATGTCCACGTCAATAAGGTCACTGGGGCCGTGGTCTCGTTGAGCGCACCGATTCGGACAGCGTCACAGGGTCTAGAGTCCGGGAGGAGCACCAATTCGCTCGAAGTGACCCCGGTGGTCATCGTACCGGTTCCGGGGAACAGGCCAAAACAGCCGGGGCGCTTGAAGAAGCAATAAATGCAACCGGCGGTGCACGTGCAGAAGCTGCTGCAAGTGCACCGCCGCCCACTGTAAATTATTCATATTGAGTTAACTCAAGGCAAATTGCTTTGAGTTATCGAGTTATCGCAAGAACAATATCTCGCATTGGCGCGACGTTGTTGGCGAGGACTCGGCTTTCCGGGCAAAGCGCCCTGGAAAGGCGATTTTCGGGGTTCCCGGGCAACGCTTGAGCGGAAGAAACCTCTAAACAAGTGGAGAAATCAAACATGACGATGCATAAGTTTGCGGTACCCGCATTTGCACTTTTCCTGGGAGCGACAGGGCTGGGAACGGCCAGGGCCCATGGCGCGACTGGGACGCCATCCGCTGCCGCCTACGGGCAGGAACGGGGGTGGGATGCGCCTCCCGAGCAGTTGAACGAGACCGAGCGGCGCGGGTTTCGCGATGGGCTGGAAGGGGCGCACAAGGACTTCGACAACCATCGGCGGCCGGATGTAAACAACCGCGACGAGTACCGCGATCCTGAACTACGGGGCGAATTGCGGGAAGCGTACCGGGAAGGATTCCGCCGCGGGTACGAACGGGGCATGGCTCACTTCTGGGGCGGACCAGGAGGGCCGGTGGGAGTTGAAAGCCCGGTGCGGGAACGGGAAGGAGAGATGCGGGAACGGGGCGGCTGGGATATGCCTCCGGGGGAGTTCAACGAATCGCAGCGGCGCGGATTCCACGAAGGGGTGGAGGCGGCGAGGAGGGATTTCGAGAGCCACCGGCGGCCTGACGTAGATGATCACGAGGAGTTCCGGCATCCGAACCTCCCCGGCGAACTGGCGGATGCGTTCCGCGATGGGTTCCGCCGGGGATATCAGACAGCCATTTCGCATCTGATGGGCTCGCCCGATCAGCCGATGCCGCCGCCGGAAGGGCAGATGCGCGAGGCTGAACGCGGGGGCTGGGATGCGCCGCCGGGGGAGTTCAACGAGTTCCAGCGGCGGGGATTCCGCGATGGGATGGAAGGGGCGCGCAAGGATTTCGAGAATCATCGCCGGCCGGATGTGGAAAACCGGGACGAATTCCGCACGCCGCGCGTGGAGCCGGATATGCGGGGAGCCTATCGCGAGGGTTTCCGGCGGGGGTATGAAGTGACGATGTCGCACCTGATGGGCGCTGTTGACCGGCGCTGAGGGGAGTAAGAGCTGAAGCTCAGCCGGAGGTTAGTTGAGGTTTGTGGTTTCCCAGGTCTCAGAATCGAGACCTGGGGCACCCAGCGAGTATCAACACATTGAAATGAAGGCAGGCCGCCCCGGAGGCTCGGGGCGGCTTTTCTTTTTTAGCGGGGCCGTAGCCGGGGAGGCTCCCGGAAACGTATGATCCAATAAAGCCTCATATTCAAAAAGGAGATCGTACGATGATTCCTTATCGGTTTCGAGTACCGGCATTTGTATTTATATTGGCGGCCGCGGGTCTGGGCACGGCCAGAGCACACGGCGCAACGGCGGCGCCGCCAGCACTTCAGGATCGCGGCGGCTGGGATGCGCCTCCCGGGGAGTACAACGAGATACAACGCCGGGGATTTCACGATGGAATGGAGGGCGCGCGCAAGGACTACGAGAACCACCGCCGCGCGGACGTCAACAACCGCGACGAATACCGCAGTCCGGCACTTCCGCGCGGACTGCGTGAGGCGTACCGGGAGGGCTTCCGTCGCGGCTACGAACGTGGGGTTTCCCATATCCATGGCGACCGTGGCGGGCCACCAATGCGGGAACCGGAGAGAATGCGGGAGCCGGAAAGAGACATGCGCGACCATGACCGGGGTGGATGGGACGCGCCTCCGGGAGAGTTCAGCGAGGTGCAGCGGCGTGGCTTCAGGGATGGAATGGAAGGCGCGCGCCGGGATGTGGAGAACCACCGCCGTGCGGACGTCAACAACCGCGATGAGTACCGGCATCCGGGTGTTCCGTTCGAGCTGCGAAGGGGCTACCGGGAGGGCTTCCGCCATGGTTACGATGTGGCCATGTCGCATTTGATGGGCGACCGCGATCGTCGCTAAGCGGGCTTTGAAGCGGCCGGGGTTTTGGCCTCGAGGGAATGTACTTTCTTGCAGATCGCATTCCCTCGACGGGATTAAAGCCGGGCCTATCTCCGAGGGCCAAAGAGGCATTTCCAGCAAAGCCCGGGCCTAAAGGCCAACCGAAGGAGACGCCATTCAGGGGCATGAATGCCCCTGCTCCCTCCGCCTTTCCTGTGTTATGAGTTTTTCCGCTGCCTGCGCAGCCCCTACAGGCCCAGCACCGCGCGCTGAGCGGCGAATACGTCCTTGAGACCGGCTTCGGCCAGGTCGACCAGGCTGTTCAACTGGCTGCGGGAAAAGCTTCCCTTCTCGGCGGTGGCCTGGGTCTCGATGAGGCCGCCATCTGCGGTCATCACTACATTCATGTCCACTTCGGCGGCGGAGTCCTCTTCATAGCAGAGGTCGAGCAGCGCCGTTCCGGCGACGATCCCAACCGAAGTGGCGGCGACCAGTTGCTTGAGCGGCGATGCTTTCAGCGTGCCCGCGGCGACGAGCGCGTTCAGGGCCAGGGCCAGCGCCACTGCCGCGCCGGTGATGGCCGCGGTGCGCGTGCCGCCGTCGGCCTGGATGACGTCGCAGTCGAGAATGACGGTTCTTTCGCCCAAAGCCCGCATGTCTACAACGGAACGCAAGCTGCGGCCGATGAGACGCTGAATCTCGTGGGTGCGGCCGCCGATCTTGCCGCGTTCGCTCTCGCGCGGGGTGCGGGTTACGGTGGAGCGGGGCAGCATGGCGTATTCGGCGGTTACCCAGCCGCGGCCGGAGTTGCGCAGCCAGCCCGGCACTCCCTGCTCAATGGTGGCGTTGGTGAGCACGCGTGTATTGCCGAGCGAGACCAGAACGGAACCTTCGGCGGTTTGGACGAAGCCGGGCACGAGAGTGAGCGGACGAAGCTGGGCGGGAGTCCTGGCGCCGGGACGAAAGTAGGGAGAATTTCCGGGGACATTCATAGTGGGATTGTACGGGACGTCGTTCGAGCGGCGGCAGTTGAAGGGCTGGCCGGGGGTCGAAGTCAGAATGGGAATCCGGTTTTGGGGCGGGCCGAAACGGGAATATGTGTAAATCGAAGAAAGTAAAAGAGATGTCTCGTAAGGGTCCGAGAAATCTGTTCCGTTTTGGGACAAAGTAAAGTGAGTCCCCGATGGGCTGTGCAGGTGTTGGAGAGGAAGCCAGTTCCTTATCAGTGACTTAGGGAAAGTGTCCTGGTTTGGCACACCGGGTGCTATATGGAAGGGCAAAACCCAGGTTCAGTAGTAGAAAACGGGAAGAGCCAAAACCGGTGCGGGAGCGGAACACTCCTGTGGATGGCAAAGCTCAAAACGGGAAGGCGCTCAGAGTTTCGAGCGTTAGGGAAGAGCCGGGGAAGGAAAGGGAGCCACGATGCAACAGACAGAGCAGGCAATGGGTTGGGGTGGAGCGGAGAGAACACGCGTGGAGGCTGTGGTGGAGACGCTGGCCACCCTGCGCAGTGCGGGCGAGAGCCTGGCCGAAGTAGCGCATGACGCCCGCAATATGGTGACGGCTTTGGGGCTTTATTGCGATCTGCTCGAGGAGCCGGGGGTACTGGCATCTCCGTTCCGGCACTACGGGAGCGAGTTGAGACTGGTGGCCACAGCAAGCCGCCGCCTGGTTGAGAAGCTGGTGGCTCTGGACAGCCACGAGACGCCGGGCGGGGGAGCAAGCGGCCAACGCAGCCTGGGAGTTTCTTATACGAACAACGCGGCGATGGCCCCGTTGAATCGGCCCCGTCGCTGGGACTTGATGCCTGCCGAGCCGATCGAGAATCTGGGAGCGGAGCTGATGGCCAACTGCAACCTGCTTGCCGCCCTTGCCGGGCCGTCGAATCCCCTGACCATGGACGCCGTGGGCTGCGATTCTCCGGTGAGGCTGACTGGAGAAGACCTCACCCGGATTCTGGTGAACCTGATCAAGAACGCCGCCGAGGCTATGCCGGCCGGCGGCCCCATCAAGATCGGCCTGCGCCAGCGCCCCGCTCGGAATGGGAGCCAGGACGGCAGCTCAGCCTGGGTGACGCTGACCGTGGAGGATAGCGGGCAGGGGATCCCATCGGTGGCGCTGGACAGGATATTTGAGTCCGGCTACACCACTCGCGACACAAGGGCTGCACTGGACGGCGGTTGGCCAGCCTACCATCGCGGGCTGGGTCTCTCCATTACCCGTTCGATCATCGAGGCTGCAGGCGGGCGCATTCACGCCGCCAACCGCCCCGGCACTGGGGCAAGGTTCGAGATCGAGCTGCCGGTGCGAACCCGCTGAGCGAGGGAATGCGAGCTCCACGGGAACGCGGAAACTGACCGGGCGCCAATTGCAGTCCGATTGCAGGAACCTGTTACCGGGCCGGGTGCAAAGAGCAAGGCCGGAGTCCGGGACGGCGCTGAACTGAATACCAAGGAAATGCAAAAAAACCTGAAAACGCATGAGGCGGATACAATGCTTGAAACAGCTTTTCATTCAAGGGCCATGGAGTTTATTCCTCAATTAGCGGAACCTGCGGTACGGCTGAACCTGCTGGTAGTTGACGCAGACGCGGCGGTACGGTCGGCATGCGTCGAGATTGCCTCGAGCTTGGGTTATGCGGTGGAGAGCACCGGGGATCTGGGTCAGGCGCGCAGCCAGTTGCGGGGCCGCGCCGCCGACATCCTGCTGGTGAACCTGCCGCCCGGGGGGAACCAGGGGCTGGAACTGGTGGCGGAGGTCAAACTGCTTTACCCGCAGACGGCGGTAATCGCCATGACCTCTTCCGGCTCGGTGAATGCGGCTGTGGAAGCGATGCGCTGCGGGGCCTCCGACTACTTGACCAAACCCTTCGCGATGGACGAACTGTCGACGGTACTGGACCGCGCGTCGGATAGCCTGACCACAGACACCGCCACACGGCAGTTGCGGGAACGGCTCAGGCTCTCGGAAGGCCTGGGGGCGATGATAGGCCGCTCGGGGGAGATGGAGAAGCTCTACCGCATCCTTTCGAAAGTTGCCCAGAGTTCGCACCCGGTGCTGGTGCTGGGCGAGAGCGNNCGACGCTGATCGAGAGCGAACTCTTCGGCTACGTGAAGGGCGCGTTTACCGGGGCCAACCGCAACAAGGACGGGCTGCTGGTCTCGGCCGAAGGGGGCACGGTCTTTCTGGATGAGATCGGCGAGCTCTCGCTGGATTTGCAGGCCAAGCTGCTGCGCGCGTTGCAGGAGAAGGAAGTGAGACCGGTCGGGGCCACCCATCGGGTTCCCATCAAGGCGCGCATTGTGGCCGCCACCAATCGCGATCTTGCGGTGATGGTGGAAAAGGGAACCTTCCGAAAAGATCTTTTCTACCGGATCAACGTGGTGAATCTGCGGCTGCCTTCGTTGCGCGACCGCCGCGAGGACATACCGTTGCTGGCAGCGCACTTTCTTGACCGCATCAGCCGCGAGCACGGAGTGAAGTTCACGCTGAGCGACGAGGCGCTGCGCACCATGATGCGGCACGACTGGCCGGGCAACGTCAGGGAGCTGGAGAACTCGGTGGAGCGGGCGTGCGCGCTCTCTTCGGGGCCGATCCTGCATCTGGGCGACCTGCCGACGCAACTGCAGCAGCAGGGCCTGGAAGCCAGGCGTTCCGCGGCGGCCGCCGGCGAGCCAACCGCTGATGGAACCGCTCCGCAACTGACGACGCTGGCGGATCTGGAACGCCAGGCCATTCTGGGCGCAATACGCACCCTGAACGGGGACAAGTTGCAGGCTGCCAAGCTGCTGGGCATCGGCAAGACCACGCTCTACCGGAAGCTGAAGGAATACGGCATCGCCGACCCGCTCCGGGAAGAGTGAGGGACCCCGGTCTTCGCCGTCAGCGGAATGGCGCTGTTGGTAGCGGCGCCTCTCTGAGAATCCGTTAAGGAACAGCCATTCCGGAAGCTCTATAGGCGGAATCGATCGCGCCGATAAGACTATTACGGGAAAAGCTACGGTACCTCTGCAAAGAAATAACAGAAGGAACCGGACCAACTGCACCCGGGCCACAAACCGGCCTGGGTTGCGAAGGAGGAGTTTGAGATGAGTATCCTGATTGTGACTGGTTTCGAAGGCGCCCGTAACTGCGCAGCCGTGGTAGGAGCGCAGTTGGGCATGGACGTTGAAGTGGCAGAGGGACGCAAGGCCGCGCTGGCCGCGCTGCGCCGCCGTGAGTTTGCCGCCGTGGTAGTGGACGAGACCATGGCCGAATGCGACCCGGCGGCTGCCGAGGCGGTGTGGGACCATGCCGGGCTGGCCATCCCGTTGCAGATCAACTTCGCGCTGTCGGGAGCGGCGCGGCTGATCCGGGAGATTCGCTCAGCGCTGCACCGCCGCGAGCGGGAACAGACGCTGGCCCGCAGGGCGGCGACCGCGGCCATCGAGAGCGAGTTGAAGACCACCATCGCGGGGCTGCTGCTGCATTCGCAGTTGGCCTTGTCGGGCAGCGATGGCTCTTCTCCCATGGCCGACAAGCTTCGCGTTGTGGCCGATCTGGCCGGCTGCCTTCGCCAGCAGTTGAGCGTCCCGCTGCAGGTACGGGGAGACACTGCCGCCTGAGGGCCAGTTTGGCCAACACCCAAGTTCATTGCGTTGCACGCGCATCGCCGGGGCAGGATTTGCCCCGGTGTTTTTTGTGCCGCGAACGCGGGCTGGGTACCTACGAAGGGGGTAATTTCCGGATGGGCGGTGACACACCCGGAGCGTGATTCAAGCCCAATTTCAATCGCTCAATTCGTGTCCGCCAGCCATGAGGGAGTACAGTGAAGCGAAACCTATCATCGGATCGCCGGAGTTGGAATGGAGTGCAAGGATCGAATCAGTGCCATCGAAATCTGGATGTTAAACGTCAGCCAAGACGGCGGTATCGACAGGTACGATGACCTGCATATTGACAGCATCGACCCAGAGTGGAAATCAAGAGAAGCCAGGATCAGCGGCGGCCTCTTGGCATTTCAGGACGCGGTGCGGACGCGCGACAAACTTACGCTTCCCGTCACCGTTGCACTGGGTTTGTCTCTGATCTCCGAAAACTTCGTTTGGAGCGAAACCGTAGGCTTTGCTCAACTCCGCCCACGACTAGATTGGACTCCCCCCTCCTTGTACCTCTTTCGAGAAGGCGAAGAACCCGGCACCGATTTCGACCAAGCAATCCGCGACGGTCTGGTGGACCCGGACGCCGTGTCGATTGCATTCAATCTCGTCGATGTACCGGGCTTCCGAGCGGGAAGGTTACTCAGGTTTAGGCGCACTGGTTCTGACGAATACACCCACAGTGCCTTTCTCTTCGGCTGAACATCAGGGTTCCGGTCAGATTGTGGTCGATTCGGAAGTGTCGCGGATTTCGGGATGCGAGGAACAAACGCAGATCCTTCACTTCGTTCAGGATGACAGCGCATTGGATAGAAGGGTGAGTGGTATGTTCGGCATTGCGGTTGGATCGTGGGGCAACCGGAAGTTGCAACCTATCAATAATCCCAAGGTCGTCTTAGAATTGGTTCTCATGACCCCCAGTTCAGCCCAGGATGTCGCGATTGTCGTAATTGGACGCAATGAAGGCGATCGTCTAAAGAGTTGTCTGAACTCGGTGAAGGGAAAGGCCAGGATCGCAATCTACGTCGATTCCGGCTCGGTGGATGGAAGCGCTCAGTATGCCGCATCGGCCGGCTTGCCCGTAGTTGAACTCGATGCGTTGCGGCCCTTCACGGCTGCGCGAGCCCGGAATGAAGGCTTCCAACGTATCGTGGAGCTGGCGCCGGATGTGCCTTTCATTCAATTCCTCGATGGCGACTGCGTTCTGGTTGACGGTTGGCTTGATTCGGGAGTTTCCGCACTTAACGCGAGAGCCGATGTGGCCGCCTTGTGCGGGAATGTTCGCGAACTCCATCCGCACGCATCCATCTACAACCGGCTCTGCGACCTGGAGTGGCGCCAGCCACCGGGTGAGACCCGCACCTGTGGCGGCCGATTCATGGTTCGGAATGAGGTGTTTCGCGCAGTAGGCGGCTTTCGCCCCGACGTGATTGCCGCCGAGGATGACGAATTTTGCGTGCGGGTGCGGCGCATTGGCTGGAAGCTTCTGCAACTCGATGCGGAGATGGCCCTGCACGATGCGGCCCTCACGCGCTTCAGTCAATGGCGTCGCAAAGCCCGCCGCACCGGCCACGCCTATGCGCAGGTTGCTGCTTTGCACGGCCATGGAGACGAGAGGTATTTCGTGCACGATTGCCGCAAGATCTGGTTTTGGGGCTTGGTGCTGCCAGTGGCAGCGGTGAGCCTTGCGCCCTTTACCTATGGGCTTTCGTTGGCGACGGCCATCTGTGCCTACGCGCTCCAGTTTGCACGTATCTACGGGCATGGCCGGCGGCGCGAGTGGCAAGCCGGCGACGCTGCAATTTATTCGCTCTTTACGGTCCTTTCCAGATTTCCCGCATTGCTGGGCCTGCTTGAATACCATTGGCGGCATTGGCGCGGCCACGACTTGACGATTATCGAATACAAAGGGAGCTCGACACGCGCATGAAGACCGCGCCTGCAGACACAATCGAAACCAGTCACGGCGGCAGTTCCCGCCCCGGCGCCAAGCGTCGCGTTGCATTGCTCGGCGCAGGCTACATTGCCGATTGGCATGCCAAGAGCGTTGCTACGGTGGCCAACGTGGAACTGGTTGCGATTTGCGACACTGTTCTTCCCAGAGCCCAGGCCCTGGCCCGGAAATACGGCGTGCCGCAGGCCTATGGTTCGCTTGAAGAGTTGCTGGCGAAAGAGAAGCTCGACGCCGTGCATATCCTGCTGCCTCCCGACCGCCATTTCCGAGCGGCCCGTGCAATTCTCGAAGCCGGCGTCAATGTGTTTCTTGAAAAGCCCATGTGCGACAATGCTGCCGACTGCGATGAGCTTGTACTGCTGGCCGCCGTGCGCGGCTTGCGTCTTGGCGTGGGCCACAACTTTCTCTTCTCCGAGCCTTACGAAAACCTCCGGCGCGATGTACACGCCGGAATTCTCGGGCGCATTGAAGATGTGACCATCACATGGCACCGCCCCTTGCCCCAGCTTCAGCATGGTCCTTTTGACGCGTGGATGTTGCGCGATCCGCGCAATATTCTCATCGAAATCGGCTCGCATTCCGTTGCCCACATGCTGGACCTTGCAGGAGAGCCCGACGAGATGGAAGTGCGTCCGTCGAACCCAACAGAACTTCCCACTGGCCGGTGCTTCTATCGGCGCTGGCTGGTAAAAGCGGCGAAGGGTCACGCCGCGATCGAATTGCGCTTCTCTTTCGTGCCGGGATTCTGCGAATACATCCTGCACGTGCGCGGCTCACTGGCAGCCGCCACAGTCGATTTCGAGCGCAACATGTATACCATTCATCGGCATCGTCCCTGCGATCCAGACTTCGACAGTTACGCGATGATACTGAGCCAGGCGAAGTGCCTCAAGCAACAGGCGCGCCGCACCGTGCGCAGTTACATATTGTCGAAGCTGCACATCGTTGCCCGCGGAAATTCGTATGGCGCAAGTATCGCCCGAGCGATGGATGCGTTTTACAGTCCCCAGCAACTGGACGAACGAGTAGATGGTCGTACCGGAGCCAGAGTGGTTCGCTTGTGCCAGCAGATGGGCGCGCTGGCAAACTTGCCGCCTGAGGATGCGGCCCCAACTCCTGAACCTGCCAATGGAAAGGCCGCCGCTCCCGCGCGCATTCTGCTGCTCGGCGGCACCGGCTTCATCGGAAGGGAACTGCTGCGGCAACTGCTCAACACCGGTCACAGCGTGCGATTGCTCGCCCGCAACTCTTCCAGCCTTCCGCTAAATCTCCGCGCCATGCAAGTGGAATGCGTGCCTGGCGACTTGATGAACAGAGAAGTCCTCTGCCGAGCCATGGAAGGCATCGATTGCGTTTTCCATCTCGCGCGATCCAACGTCAAGAGTTGGGCGGACTACCAGGAATTTGAAATCGGTGCGAACCGACAGGTTGCCGAGTGCGCACTCGAAGCGGGCGTCAAGCGGCTCATTTACACCGGCACCATCGACTCCTATTACACTGGCCGCCATGCCGGCAGAATCACCGAAGACACGCCGCTCGACCCGCGCATCGACCGGCGAAATCTCTACGCCCGCGCCAAGGCAGAATCAGAAAAGATACTAACGCGAATGCACCGCGAACAACGCCTGCCAGTCGTGATCGTGCGGCCTGGAATCGTGATCGGCCGCGGTGGCAGCCCCTTTCACTGGGGCGTCGGCATGTGGTGGAACAATGCTGTATGCCAGGTGTGGGGAAGCGGCAAAAACAAATTGCCGCTTGTGCTTGTCGAGGACGTGGCGCGAGGGTTGATGGCCGCCATGGAGAAGCCCGGCATTGAAGGCCTGTCTTTTAATCTTGTGGGAGACCCTTGCCTCAGCGCGCAAGAGTATCTCGATGAATTGGACCGCTGTGGCGGAATGCGCATTCAGCGTTACACAACACCGATTGCGAGGTTCTATCTGACCGACATGATCAAGTGGGCAGCCAAAGTCGCGGTTCGACATCCGGAGCGGCATTTTCCTTCCTATTGGGATTGGGAAAGCCGCACGCAGAGCGCTTTCTTCGATTGCACCGCGGCCAAGAACCTGTTGAACTGGCAACCCACCGTTGAGCGCGATGCGCTGGTGCGGCGAGGCATTCGAGAGCCGATGAATGACTTCATGAAATAGATAAGCATGCTTGACAAGCCGCTGCTTGTTATCCGAGACTTTGTCCATTCCACTACGCGTCGAAAAAAATTCGCGAAACAATATGGAAAAAATCTTATGCCTGCAATTACAGGGCACGACCCTGCTCTCCTCCGTGACGCCACGCTTGCGCACCTCCCCGGCATAATCGCTCGTCCCAACTACGATCGCAGCCGCACTTTTCCCGGTCTTGTGCACATCGGCGCAGGAGCTTTCAACCGCTCTCATCTCGCGGTGTATCTTGACGATCTCCTGAACCTCTCCGACCAGAAGCGGTGGGGCGAGTTCGGCGTCGGCCTGCTCCCAGCCGACAAGCAGATTCACGATGCGTTGGTCGAACAAGATTTTCTCTATGGCCTGCTGTTGGTCGACACAGACCAACAGACTTACCGCATCGTCGGCTCGCTTGTCGGTCACCTGTATGCCCCCGATTCCATCGAGGAGGTAATTGGAAAACTAAGTTCCCCGGACTGCTCGATAATCTCGCTAACTGTAACTGAAGGTGGCTACTTCATCGAGGATTCATCAGGCCGCTTTCTCGCTGACCATGAAGATATCCGCCACGACCTCGAACATCCGGATCGCCCTCGCACTTGGGTTGGTTACGTTGCCGAGGCCGCTGACAGGCGCATGAATCGCGGCACAGGCCCGTTTACTTTGCTCTCCTGCGATAACCTCCATGCCAATGGCGCGGCCGCACGCAAGGCGCTTCTTTCTTTTGCCGAAGCGCGCAGCGGGGCGCTGCACAACTGGATCGAGATGAACATCTCCTTCCCCAACAGCATGGTCGATCGCATAACTCCCAGGACCACCGATGAGAACCGCGCCACGATTGCAAATAAGTTCGGCGTACGGGATCTTGCCCCAGTCGTCTCGGAGCCGTTCCGCCAATGGGTCCTGGAGGATAACTTCGTGGCAGGCCGCCCAGCTTGGGAACTTGTGGGCGCGCAGATGACTACCGACGTTGCGCCTTACGAAATGACCAAGATGCGCCTGCTCAACGGTGGGCATTCGACAATTGGTTACGTGGCTGACTTGCTTGGTTACAGCACCATCGCACAAGCCGCCTGTGACCCGCTTTTGAGAAGATTGCTCATTCAGTTCATGGCCGAGGTGCGCCCGACTCTGAAGCAGTTACCGGGCATCGATCTCGACCAATACACCGCTACGATTGTGAAGCGCTTCTCGAATGCCGCCATACGCGACCAGGTGGCGCGCATCTGCTCCGACGGTTGCGCGAAAATGACAAAGTTCATCGTGCCTTCCTTAATCGATCTCCTCGGTCGAGGCGAACATCCGCGCGTTCTGCCCTTTGTCATTGCCAGTTGGCTTCACTACCTGCGCGGCCAAGATGAGAACAACCTCCAGATGACGATCTCCGATCCGTCCCTGGGTTCATTGCAACCCTTTCTGGATGCGGGCGGTGGCAACGCGTTTCTGGCGCTATCCACGCGGTCTCTATTTGGCGATCTCGCTTTCACTTACCCTCAACTTGTAACCCAGGTTCAATCGGCTCTCGACCAGCTTCGCAGCCACGGCGTCCGCGCAACCATCGAGCAAACGCTTCTTTAAGGAACGCCAGAAACAGGAACTTACAAATGTCCGCTGAAACCGAGCCCGCAACTCCCGCGAGAATCCCGTTTGTCGAACGCATTGGCATGCACCCTGAGTTAGCCATCGGTTATCTCGGGTTACTGTTCTTCATGGTCGGCGACGGCGTGGAAGCGGGCTTTCTTTCGCCCATGTTGATGGACCTCCATTTCACTGCCTCGCAAGTCGCCATTGTATTTTCCGCTTACGGTATCACGGCGGCGATAGCCTCGTGGCTCAGCGGAGCTCTCTCCGATATATTCGGGCCGAAGAAGGTAATGTGGGCCGGCCTGCTGATTTGGATTGCATTCGAGATGCCTTTCCTCACACTCGGCATAGCTCACGCAAACTACCCCGCGATTGTTGCCAGTTATGCTTTGCGGGGATTTGGCTACCCGCTCTTTGCTTATGGGTTCCTGGTCTGGGTCACCGTAGTTACACCGGAGCGCTATCTGGGCACCGCCGTAGGATGGTTCTGGTCTGCCCGCACCGGCGGCCTGCCGACGCTGGGAGCCTTGCTCGCGAGTTACACCGTTCCATTTCTCGGCGCATACGTAACCCTGTGGGTTTCCGTGAGCCTTGTACTGTTGGGCGGCCTCATCGCGTTATTCGGCGTGAAAGAGCGGCGCGGCGCAAGTCCGCTTTCAAGGACCGGCGACAATCCAATCACGCTGCTGATCTCCAGCGTTTCGGTGGTATGGAAGCACCCGCTCGTCGGACTGGGCGGAATAGTGGCCACGATTACCACCACTTCCGAGTTCGGCTTTCTTGTCTTTCTGCCCATCTTTTTCATCAAGGTGGTCGGCTTCACCCTGCAGCAATGGCTTCAGGTTTTGAGTATCATGTTCGCCACCAATGTAGTTACTAACTTGTGGTGGGGTTGGGTCGGGGATAAGATCGGCTGGCGAAGGACCATCACTTTCATCGGCTCCTGCGGTTGCGCCCTCACCACCCTCGGACTCTACTACGTGCCGCACATTTTCGGAGCGAATTACACGCTTGTAACGATTGCCGGAATGGCCTATGGCACGGCTCTTGCAGGCTTTGTCCCCATCGGCGCCATCATGGCCACGCTTGCCCCCGAGTCACGGGGAGCTGCAATGTCCATCATGAATCTAGGCTCCGGCATGAGCACGTTCATAGGTCCCGCCATCGCCGGCGTGTTTCTGCCTTTATTGGGTGTCTCCGGAGTTATATGGATATTCGCGTTCATGTATCTGACGGCCGCGGTTATTAGTTACTTCCTGCGAATTCCCGGAATTCGCGCCCTGCGATAGGCCACAGGAAAGTTAGAGGTGTGTGGGCTTTTGAAGTTCTGAATTTAGAATTGTGGCTTCCCACCCTTGCGTAGAAAAAACGCAAGGATGGGGCACCCAGCATGGATAGTGAAGCTCAATGTTTCGCCACCAGCGGTGCTCCCGCAATGTTGAGGTGGACGCGATAAAGGCTGCTGCTCGCCGTGATGTAGAGCGTCTTTCGATCCGGCCCTGCCCAGGCAACATTGGCAACCTTCTCGCCGATCAGAATCGTTGCCAGCGGTTTTCCCTCCGGCGTAAAGATCCAAACGCCGCCGGGGCCCGCGCTGTAGATATTTCCCTCCACATCGACCTTCATACCGTCCGGGCTCCCCGGGCGCGGGTCCGCTGTCGCGTCATAAAGTAACTTGCCGTCTGTAAGTGATCCATCCGGCTGCACCGTGTAGCGCATCCATAACTTCTTCGGCTCGGAGTTATCCACGTAGAGATACTTTTCATCCGGCGAGAAAGCGATACCATTAGGCCGGGTAAGATCGCTTACCAGCAATTGCAGATCGAGGCGAGAGGGCGGGGTTCCAGGCTTCTGCTTCAGTGCCTGTGGAATCCGATAAACACCGTTGACTTCAAGTTGCTTGTCCGGGTCGGTATCTTTTTGCGTCTGCAATCCGTAGGGCGGATCGGTGAACCATAGCGAGCCATCTGACTTATACACCAGGTCATTCGGGCTATTGAGCCGCTTGCCATGATACGAGTCGGCAAGGATGGTAATAGGCCCATCCGGATTCAGCGTCTCCAGCCTGTAAACATCGCGCCGCGCATGTCCGGCCACTGTCAGCCGGCCGCGAACGTCGAGAGTCATGCCGTTCGATCCCGGCTCAATTCCGGTATATAGGTGAGCCCCTTTGTAACCGCTGGGATGCAGGAAGGTAGTTACGCCCGCTCCCGGTGTCCATTTGTGAATGCTATTGGCCGGTATATCGGCGAAATAGAGGCTGTCCTTGACCCATACCGGACCTTCCACCCATGTGAATCCAGTGGCGATGCGCTCCAGCATCGCGCCGCCGGGAATGATTCGATCGGCGCCGGCGTCCAGCTTGTCTATCTTGAGGGGCGCGGCATTTTCAGCGGCCGCCGCAGAGGCGACAAGCCCGCCGGACCCTGCCAAATTGGATACAAAAGATATCATGATTGCCGTCGAAATCAACAGGGGTAGCAGTTTTGCGTATCTCATTCAATTCTTCCTGAAAAGCGGATAGGGTCGTACTGCCGGCTATCTTCGGCCATTGCATAAGAGCAGGTCGACGGAGTTTGAAAAGATCGACCGCCTTCCATCAATATCCTTAGAAGTGCCTGCTGTCAAGGACCACTGTATTAATCGAAGACTACGGTCTTGTTCCCATAGCAGAGAATCCGCCTGTCCAGGTGCCAGCGGACAGCGCGCGAGAGAACGATGCGTTCCAGGTCGCGCCCGCGGGCCACCAGGTCATCCACCTGGTCCCGGTGCGAGATGCGCGCCACATCCTGCTCGAT
>PLZC01000248.1 GCA_003151985.1 Acidobacteriaceae bacterium | reverse complement strand
TCGACACTATTTACGGATAAGCTCTTAGCAAGCGCGAAAAACAGATCCTCGTCTACCTTTTGGTTGGACGCCGGCTTACGAATCCAATATTCACGTTCGACCGCTTCTCCGAGCGTTTGTGCGAAGATCCAAGTTTCGCGTGAGTCATCCCATCTGAGAAGGAGATTTGCGGTCGGTCCGGGTTCGAACTGCGCAGCGGCGTTGCTCATCCATCCCTCCCAGTCCCGGCCTAGTCTTTGGTGAGCAGCCGCTGAAACTGAGATGGCAAAATCTTCGTCAACGCCCGAGTCTGCAGCAAGTCCTAAGTCCATCGCACGCTCTAGAATTTCTTGCGATGGCGCAGCTTCGGCGAGAGTGAATCCAACGAGGTAGGGCTGTTTTGCTCGCTTCGCCAGTTCCATCACGGCCGGAAGGCCAAGGTCGCCAAGGATGCCGTCGAGTGCAGTCCGCCGCGCCCGATTTGCATCTCCGACATAATCGCGATTTGCTTCGGGGCCGGACCCTTGCCGCTTTAGCGGACCCATTCGAACTATGCCCATTCTTGGAACTAAGTCGTCAAACAGCCAAATGATGCGATGTATTGGGTCGTCTGGAGCGATCTCCTCGCAGAGTTCCCACAGCGCATTCAAATCGCGTTCGCTCATTGCCCACCCTGCGCTGTGGAACTGCTTATGATTTGCGACGAGCTCATGTAGCTTCGACCAAAGCTCAAAAACGTCATCTGGGCTGGCGGTCAACACCGCCGATCGGATTGCCCTTGCTATGGCCTCGCGATTGCTAAAATCAAGTGCGTTCAAATGATCGACCAGCGAGATGAGACGCTTAAGGTCCGTCCCGGCAAGCTCAACCGCGATCTCCGAATAGGCACGATAGGCCGACTGAATATCATCATCGGTTTGCGCCTCGCTGTGAGCGTCGCCAAAGTCTCTAAGAGATGGCTTAGCAGTGCCCGTCGAATGATCGTAAGCGACTGGAAGCAAGGACATCGAAAGGTTCAGTCCGGCTTTGGGACGGCTGCGGCAGATGTTTCGTAGAACAGCGACCCGCTCCTGGACTGATGCATACGTGTTCGGCATCCATGCCAAAAAGATTGCCCGCAGGCTTTGCGACGGCCGATTCTGCGTCGCGCCACCCGGATCAAACTCGGCAAGCGTCATGAGGATCGATGCGGCCACGTGAAGATAGTCCGGATTCCAGGCAAGCGTTTCCAGAGCCCAAAGTATATGAGTGTGGGGGCTAAACGGGCCCAGGATAAACGAATCTTTTCGATCTCGAAAGATTATCGGCACCCAGTTCTCGCTTGCGCCCTCAAGCACCCGCTCGAGGGCGGAGGCCAAAGGGAATGGCGCAGCCTCGATGAGCCTTGGAAACTCAGATTTCAAACTGGCCAGAAGCCTTATGTCGCGCTCTAATCCAGGTAGGCCGCCAATTGTTCGTTCGACGTATTCCTCCGGAGTTGCACCGATCGTTCGGAATCCAGCCGCTTCGTGAAGTCCCGCAATGAATAGAAGTGTCTTGCTAAGACCCCGCCTGAGCCATTCGGAATGCAAAAAATCGTCGCCCCTAGTTGAAATAACAGGCCGCTGATCATCCGGCACATCAAGCGTTCGGTCAATCTCTGAGAAGACGGTTTCGGAGGCATTGCGGAGTCTCTGCTGATGGGCATCACCAACCAAAGATCCCATGAGCACGAACGAGTCCTGTTGAGAGCGACTCGTCCAGACAGTGCCATCCAAGTCAATCGGCGGGTCAGGAATTCCCGCATACCTCCGCGCCAGTTCGTCAACCCGATCATAAGGCGCACCACACAACGCCGAGACCACCGTCCGGTCATGTTCGTTAGCAGCGTCCCATCCGCCAGCGAGCGCAAGTGGAACCAACTCTGGGTCCGCGCCCCAGGTAGGAGGCACAAACGTGGCGCTTGGCTTTATCCTCGAAAATACAGAAATGCTTCGGCCGCAAACACCTGCCAGACGAAATGCTTCTTGCTCCTCGATGCCCATCGCCTTCAAGCCAGCTGCGAAATCGCGTGTGTCTACTCTTTCTAGAGTTTCGGCTTCCGTTGCTCGTGCGTCGGCACCGAGAGCAAGAATCACTTGATTTTTTGTCGCCAGAGCAGGACCGAAGCGCCGAACACTGGAAGAAGGATTAGATTGAATCCTCCCGTTGAGGGTACGTTCTTGGCACCTGCTGGGGAATCGACGAAAAGCGTCTTCGCAAGAAGAAAACGGGATAGCTCCTCCTCCGACCGGAGAATTGATGCCGCAATGAAAAGGGCTGCCTCGGTGGCCGAATCAGCCTTCCAAACGGTTGGACCATGCAGACCTGCTCCCAAAATCTCTCGAAACTGTTTGGCACGGTCTTCGCGCCCAGTCAATAGCAACTCCTCCGCGAGAGGGGGTGCTGTGTTCAGGCGATGATCATCCCAAAACTCCTGCACACTTCGAACGCCCTCCGGTGGGATGATTCCCAAGTTTCTAGCAAGGGAAAGTGCAACTGCGGGACACTCCTCCAACCAATGCTCAAGCGAGACTGCATCGTAGACCCGTACCTCGTGCCAGCCATTTTTGGAGTGCTCGCGAATCCAAGCCTCAAGTCCGGTATCCCATATGCGTGGCGTAACAAAAATGAAAGTGTGCCCATTGCGCTGATCGTCTGGGAGTTCGTGTGTTCGAGCCGCGAAATCTGAGTTGGCCTTTCTTTCGTAGTCCTGACCCGCCCCAAGTTCCCAAATTGAGCGTCCCTGAGGCACGAAACTGCTTCCGCCGGTACTCACAGCGACACCGTCCCAACCGTGCGTCTGCGCGGCCTCACCGCCTGGGAAACGGTAATAATCGAGATCTGGGCTTGACGCACGCACCAGGGAACGTACGAGGTCCGGCAAAGCAGAACGGACTCCGATTGCAATCGTCTCTGCCCACCGGGTCAAATCCAGCGCCGTCACAATTCTCATAACCACCCGCCGATTTCCGAAGGTTCTCGAGGCAATCTTACTCTTCAGATGAAAAGGTCGATGCTTCCGGTGAACTTCCCAAACACAAATTGAGACTGAAAACGCCGTTCCCAACGGGGACCATTGATCACGGACCCGGCCCGTGGATTCGCGTCGCCACTTTTCAGTACTTATCAATGGATGCGGTGTGAGCAAGCATCATAGGTTTCCAGCTCTGTTCACTACCCAAATGAAAAGCCACTTAAAGCGTCACTCTTTCCGGCAATTTCTGATTTGGTTTTCCGCTCTCTTCGTTGCGGTCCGTTCCTTGGACTTCCAGACTGATTGACATGATCGGCTCGAAGCACGCCCGTCAGCCAGGGTGCCATGACGGATAACTTAGGATTCCCTTCGCGCATTTGATTCGAGCTTTACGCTTGGAGGTTGGTGCAAGCCGGAGAAGCGAGACCTGTAAGGCAACGCGATGTAGCTAAGGCTCCCGTCGATATAATCCTATTCGCGACGACAAATCAGTTCAGGAGCGAATCATGTTGCGTGTCCATCTTCCATTTGTTCTGGCCGTCTTGCTTTTCGCGGGTTCATCTTCCATTGCTCAGCCGACGGCCGCTCTGGGCATCAATCAAGAAATCGCGGTAAAAATCCCGGAGCGTATGCGACACTTCGTGGACGAAAAGACAGTCGCCGGAGTGGTGACCCTCGTCGCTCGCGGTAACGACATTGTCGAGTTCGACACGCAGGGTATGGCCGACATTGAATCCAACCGCCCGATGCGCAAGGATACAATTTTTCAGATCATGTCGATGACCAAGCCCGTCACATCGATCGGGATCATGATGCTGGCTGAGGAGGGCAGGCTCTCGCTGCGCGATTCCGTCGATCAGTACCTGCCCGAGTTCAAAAACCTTCACGTTGCGGCCAACACCGGCCCAGATGCTGCGCGCCTCAGTGAACCCGAGCACGCCATGACGATTCGCGACCTGCTCACCCACACCGCTGGTATGACTGACGCCGCACCCGCCGCAATCGGCGACTATCAGCATGCGATGAATGTGCCGCTCGATAGAGTTGTACGCCAGCTCGCCAAGGAACGCCTGCTCTTCCAGCCCGGTACCGCTTGGAGTTATTCCAGCGCGGGCATTGAGATTCTCGGCCGCATCATCGAGGTCTGTTCCGGGCAGAGATATGAAGACTTTATCGCCGAGCGTATCCTGCACCCCCTGAGTATGAAGGACTCGTTTTTCTTCCCGCCCGCTGATAAGATCGACCGCATCGCCATGGTCTACGTCAGCAAGGATGGCAAACTGGTGCGCGCTCCGGCCGCAATTTTGGGCGGTGATCCCGCGAATCACCGCGCCGGATCGGTTTTTCCTGCTCCTGGGTGGGGACTCTATTCAACCGCCGAGGACCTGCTGCACCTGTATCGCATGATGCTCTATGGCGGCATCTATGAGGGGCATCGCTATCTCTCGCCGTTCTCGGTGCACCAAATGACGGAGCCGCACACTTCTGAGATCCGCCCAGTTGGCTGGATGCGAGGGGCAGATTACGGCCTTGCGTGGGAAGTCGTCACCGATCCGATGGGCGAGTTGGCCGGCCATACCATTGGCAGCTACGGACACGGCGGAGCGTTCGGCACACAAGGGTGGATTGATCCCAATAATCAGCTCATTTCCATTATGCTCATCCAGCGCGCAGACGGCGGCACGGAGACCATGACGCGGGTCTTTCTTAATATGGCAGAGGCTACCGTAGGCAAATAGGAGAGCGAGTTTTTTGCTACCTCTTGCGCTTCGAAAGTCGCGAAATTTGGATTGCAACCATCAAGTGCGCTGCAGAGCTCTCATTAGCACGTCTGTGCTTCGGATGGCACAGATGCGCAAAGACATATTCTGTTCTGCTGTTCCCAATCAGGTGAACCCCAGTTAGCACAATTCTCCTGATTGCTACCGGCAAACGCCATTCGCACATGTTTCTCGGGCGCGTGATTTGCATCACCCAGGCCGACATTTGAGGAGTAACCCGCCCTCAATCGGCGACTCAGCCAACTGACCCTAAGTGAGACGTTTGCGCTCGCTCTTGTAAAGCGAAAGCAAACAATTGACTGCGACAAGCCCCTCCATAACAAGCCTTCGCAGTGCTAAACTGCGCGGATGGGGATGAATCATACCTTTGAGTTCTTTGATCGGGCGGCTGTTGATCATCTTTGGAATATCTCTTGGAAAACTCTGCTCAGGCGAAATCCTCAGAACGCTTGGCTGCAGTCTACAGAGCGCGTGGAGGTGGGTACCTATGACTTCAAAAGCCTTCGAGGGCTTTTGACGTTCTGCGTCCAGCAATCACCAAAGCGGATTGAGACGATTCTTGAAACCCGGAAGGTGGCACACACGCTGAAAAATTGCGCCGGCCAACTCTATGCGATGTCCGAGTTGATGACCAACGCACTGCCTCACTCGGACAAATTCATCAAATACGTGGAAATCCACGAAATACTTCCTCTAATAGCGATCGCTTGGGACGCTTTTCTTTCAGGCCGGATCTCCCGGGCAATTCTGTGGTCCGTGGTTAAACTCCACAGCTTGATCCCTGCGGATCTTGAGGAAGGCTCTCAACTAGCAGTGAGGGCTAAGGCTTTGCTTCCCTGGCATCGCATGTGGGATCCAATTTACTCGTGGCAGGGCAATAATTGGTTCAGAGGGGAACAATCGACGAATTGCCTGGGCGTGGCTGGCACAAGGCGTTTCATCACATTCGTGCTGAGAGCAGGTAAGGAGAACTGGACAACGGAGTTGCAAGAAACGCCATGGAGACCTGCTGGCACTTTGCGATTCAGAGACGATCCAAATTGCGTTCGGCTCGCCAACTGCATTCGAAAGACGAGAAAAATGAAGAGTCCGTGCGTGCATCGGATGTGGCGATAGCTCATTGCGCGACACAACTTTCCCGTTTGAAAATGAAGATGCCTTATCGTTTCGTCGAGCGACCCTTTTTCGGGGAACTTGGTTCCGCGACTGGGCTTGCGAGCCAGGCGAGAACCTCGGTAAGTGCCGCAAGAGGCGATTCAAACTCGGTATTGGTATGTATTTTCTTCTTCTGGGCACCCGCGCCTGGCGGAAACCAATAGCTTCCGTAGAAGTCCGAACCCACGACCGTCAGATGCTCCCCGGTATGGAACCCCGCCGCGCCTTGGACCATCGCCTGGACGACTTCGTCTACTTTCAAAAAACAGGCCGAATATTGGCTGCATCTTCCTTCTGATCCCCGTAAACACCTCCCCACCCAAGAAAAAGGAACATTCGCAGGGGACCATGCACAAGGTAGTATTGGATCGCATACGAGTTAATGCCGTATCCTGAATGGGACAGTAGCGCGTAGTCACGAATCTGCCTTCTTTGGCTTTGATGCACATAGCGATCAAGCTCGTAGGGCCACATTCGGATTGGCCGGGTGGAGAAAACCCACCGGTCGCGCTCCTTTAGCTTCACCGCCAGTTCCTCGGGAAGTGTTGGGAAGGCCAGTCCCGCATTAATGAAGAGTTCCCTCGCCTTATTGATGTCGGTCATCGATTCAAACCTGCCATCGTTTCGAGATCATGAGTGAGGAAGACAACGATTGCTATAGGTTATTTGATGGCATCCGTACCCAATTTCACATTTTGAGCTAGATATTTTTGAAGGCCGCCGCTCTCGTTGATGAAAGCGAGGAGCAGAGTGACGGCCTGGTCGAGATAATCTTCGAAATCCGGGATTTTGTCTTCCGGCAAGGGTCGGCCGAAACCGAGGCTGTGTCCACTTTTATAGGTAACGGGAGCAATTGCGCCCGGACGGTCCCACAAGCCGTTGGCGAGGTCTTTGCGTATTCGGTATAAGTAAACAAATGCATCAAAAGGTCTGCTGGCATCTTCGCGAGAGAGTCTTAAGCAGAAGTAGACCCCGCCGAACCCCTTCGCTTCTATCCGTTTGCCAAGGTAGTGGTTTTTATCATTCTTCTCGAAATAATCGTCTAGTTCCTTGACCGTCCAATGCATACCACACGCCTGGTTGAGTTCATCGAGTCGTCTGCTCGCAACGGTCCTACATTTGTGCTGAACGAGACGGCGAAACTCTGTCATCGCATCGTCAGCTTCTAGGTAGGTTCTTACCCCCGTTACGAAGAATTCCCTTTCACCATCCAAGACCTCGTTGTTCATACTTCGCATCTCCAGTCGTGCAGGTAATTGACGGTAGCCATCGCCCGAAAGCGCCTTGGACTACCCGAGAATCCTAAAAGGTTCTGCTCCACGGCTCCGCAAAAGATCAGGATTGCTGCCGCGCGTAGCAATTCTGATTCTTTCACTCGGTGGGCATATTGTCTTAACCGCTGGCATAGCGCTTCCCAACTTGTGAACGTAAACCCGAATAGGTCAAGATTCGGCTCGGGTGCTTCTGTCCCCAGCAGAACCAGCAATGGGCGCTCTACATGCTGATCGGCAACCTTATGGGCGTATCGATCCAATTGCGACGGCAATTCGCTACCCGTGTTCCGCACCTTTACTTCGATAAGCAGCAAGCCCTGTTTGCCAATCGGCACCTCGATGTCGGTTCTGCCGTGTTGGCTCCTAACTTCCCGGCGAACAGTTCCCGCCGGCCCAAGCAATTCTCCCGTGACCTCATCGCTAAGGGCATACAACGGTAGAATCTCTGCGGCGCCTGACATTCCCTGAAGGATCCAGGCAAGCCAGTCACTATAAGATTCTTCTCGGTCCGCAGACAGCCAGCGATGCTTTCCCAAGTTGAGCTTGAGCGGCTCACCCAGTGGCGCGAGTTCTGCGTTTGAATCGGCGAGGGCTTTCTCCAAATGCTCAAGGGCGTAGTTATCCAAAACCTTTGCGCTTCCAACCAGAAGCTGGACCGAATCCCATGACCGGGGTTTGGGCGGTGCGCTCACGTGAAGCTCGCTCCAAGCCAGGAAGGCTTCAGTGAGGCGAGCGTAGCTGGGAGAAACCTTCACGTCGCATCTCCTCGTCCACGTACGAAGCATACCCACCTGCCAAACTGCACGATGTCTCACTTTGCTCAAACTACGTCGCAGCTTGCCCCACCCTTCCGGAGGCGTTTCGCGGAAGGGTGGGAAAGCACATCGCCCAAGTTCCAGATCAGTAATGGAAAACGCCGATCCCAACTCCGATCCACACTGCAATGACCGGCCACAAATTCCAGTCGAGATGCCGTACTTTGCGGTACAAATTCGCTTGTTCTGACGAAGACCACTCGAATGGGGCTCGTGATGACCTCCCCACTTGAAGGAAAACGCATGGCGAGTGTTTAGGACGGGGCACCCACCGGTCGATTCAATTCGCTTACGCAAAAAATGTGTTAAGCGCTAAAATCTCATGTCATGGGTTCGTTAATGGCAGCTTCCGACAGTTGCACCAAACACTCAAAGTCCTGTTTGAGTTTGGCGAATCACTTGGGAGAGTGAGGCTCTAGAGATGCCGAAGATCGGGAGGAACGAGTTGTGCCCGTGCGGCAGTGGCATTAAGTACAAGCGATGTCATGGTTGCGATCTTTCAATGGCTCGGGAGATCGATACGGTCATTGCGAGGGCCGAGGCGCAGGAAATTCAGCGCCAGCGCCAGCAAGGGCTTGGAAAGCCGATCATCTCTAACAAGTTCGAAGGGCAACGAGTAGTCGCCGTGAAGAATCGGCTGCTTCACTCGAAGCGTTGGCTTACGTTTCACGACTTTCTGATCGACTACATAGGGGCAGCGTTCGGTTCAAGCTGGGGCAACAAGGAGCTGAAGAAACCACCCGATGCGCGGCATCCGCTTGTCACATGGTACGTAAAGGCGTGCGAGTATCAGAGGACCCTCATAAAGGAAGCGAATAAGGTTCATGCGGTTCCGGGGACCGGAGCGCTTGCTGCATTTCTTCACCTCGCATATGACCTCTATGCGCTTGATCACAATGCCGAGCTCCAGGAAAAACTCCTCGTGCGTCTTCGTAACCATGATAGGTTCAGTGGGGCCAGGTACGAAGTTTTCGTTGCTTCGACATTCGTCCGCGCCGGGTTTGATATCGCGTTCGAGAACGAAGATGACCGAAGCACAACCCACTGCGAGTTCGTAGCTACGTACCGCGCAACAGGTCAACGATTCTCGGTCGAGGCGAAGCGGCGAGAAGGGCGTCGCCCCCGTATAGGTTCGTTGTTTAACGACGCAATCTCGAAACACGCTGATCACGAAAGGGTGATTTTTATCGACATGAATATGAGGGACGAGACCAAGGACTCAAGTATCCCTCGATTCTTGAACGATGCTCGCCAGCGCATAAGAGAATTTGAAGGACAACCCCTAAAGGGCTTAGTGCGTCCTGCGTTATACGTATTCTTAACAAATGCACCTTGGGACCTGGATTCAGACGGGCCTGTTTCTCGTGCAGTGTGCCTGGCAGAAGGTTTCCAAATACCAGACTTCAAGTTTGATGCGGCTTCGGATTTGCGTCACCTCATCCAGGCCCGTGAAGCACACATTGAAATGCACAACTTGCTTAAATCAATGCATGAACATTCCGATGTCCCTTCAACCTTCGACGGTGAATTGCCTGCGTATGCTTTCAATCCCGAAGCTTTCCGTATTCTCATTGGGAATAGCTTCCTATTCCCTGACGAATCGGGGATTGAGCGGCCAGCAAAAGTCACGTCGGCTATAGTCGTCGAGAATGAGAGCAAAGCGTTATTGGGCGTCGAGTTTGATGACGGTAAATCAGCTATTTGCTCGGGTCCGCTCTCCGAAGATGAAATTGAGTCGTGGCGGAGACATCCGGACACATTCTTTGGAGTCGTTGGGCAGAGAACCACGCGTGCGGACTCGCCGATTGAGTTCTACGACTTCTGGTATCAATCGTTCAAACGCTTGAGCAAGAGCCGCCTGTTGGAGGTAATGGCGCAAGCGCCTGATTTCGAACACCTGAAGATACTGCCGCAGGCAGAACTGGCGAGCATATATGCAGAGCGAATGACCTATGCAGCGCTGAGTAGCGCCTCCCCTAAAACCCTCTGAAAGATCGGGAATGACTCAACTTTAAAATGTCATATTGGTCTTCAATACTCGCTGCTGGGAGCGTACTTTAGATCGCACCTCAGTTGATGTATCTGGGTTAGGACTGATAAACGCCGAAAGGACATGACAGGCACAACCCGGGCATTGTCCAGCACTTTACGTTCCGCAGAAAGTCTGCAATACGCATTGCTCCGGACGCGCGGGCATCGCGTATTTCTCGAGTCCCGGCCGATCCTCATATGGGCGCGAGACAGCGTCCAGCAAGTCCTCGAACTGCTGGAAACCCTGTTGCCGTGTGGCAGCAGCAATTGCTGCTTCGACCGAGTGATTGCGCGGGATGATAGCGGGATTCACCGCACGCATCGCCGCCGCGCGCACAGTCCCATTTGTCGGCTCCTCATCGAGGCGTCTGCGCCACCCAGTTGCCCAACCTTCATATGCGCCGGGTTCGCTGAACAGTGTGCGAACTCCCGCATCACCGTCGGGCCCGATTGCGGCGTCGCACATTCTTCTGAAAGTCAGGGTGAAGTCAGTTCGGTTTTGAGCCATGCGCTGTAACAAGTCTTCGGCCAGAGCCGCATCGCCTTCGCGTTCCGTGAGTAGTCCCAGCTTGCGGCGCAGGCCCGCAATGCGGGCCGCCTCAAACCGAGGCTCGAAGGTTGCGAGTGCCTGGTTGGCAGCTGCAACCGCGGCTTCCTCGCTGGTTGATTCCTGCGCCAGAACCGGCAGCAATCCCTCAGCCAGGCGCGCAAGATTCCACAGTGCCGCACGGGGCTGGTTGCCATAGGCGTATCGGCCGCCATGATCAATGGAACTGAACACCGCGGCCGGATCGTATGCCTCCATGAAGGCGCAGGGACCATAATCGATTGTTTCGCCGGAAATTGAAGTGTTGTCTGTATTCATCACGCCATGGATGAAACCGATCAGCATCCACTTCGCAATCAACTGCGCCTGCCGGGCGACTATGCCTTCCAGCAGAGCAAGGTACGGCTGCTTTGCATGCGCGGCAGCAGGATAGTGACGGGCAATCGCATAGTCGGCCAGAAGCCGCACGGCTTTCACGTCGCGCCGTGCCGCAAAATACTGGAATGTACCCACGCGCAGGTGGCTCGCCGCCACCCTTGTCAGCACGGCTCCCGGCAATACTGTATCCCGCAGCACCTGTTCTCCGGTGGTCACGGCTGCCAGGGCCCGGGTGGTGGGCACGCCCAGCGCTGCCATGGCTTCGCTCACAAGGTACTCGCGCAACACAGGCCCCAGTGCGGCTCTGCCGTCACCGCCGCGGGAGAAAGGGGTGGGGCCTGAGCCCTTGAGCTGGATGTCGTAGCGCACGCCGTCATGCCCCAGCACCTCGCCCAGCAGGATGGCCCGGCCGTCGCCGAGTTGAGGCACGAAATACCCAAACTGGTGCCCGGCATACGCGAGGGCTATGGGTTCAGCCCCCTCGGCTACACGATTGCCCGCCAGGATCTCCACGCCTTCATGACTCCTGAGCGCGTCCGGCTCGAGGCCGAGGTCCCGCGCAAGTTCCACGTTCACCTTGACAAGTTGCGGCGCCGCGACCGCTGTTGGGTTCAATCGCGCGTAGAAGAGTTCGGGCAGCCGCGAATATGTGTTGTCGAAGCCGAACTGGATGGTGCGGCCATTGAGGCCGGAGGAAGCGGATGACATACCCGCGGAGGAGTCGAGAGAACTCATACTCTATTGGATGTGGGAAGGCGGTTTTCGATTGCGCAGGGCTGTGTCTGTTCTGGCCAGAGGACAATCCGGCCCCGCTCGCTCTGGTGCTATGCTTCCTTGCATGCGCCTGCAACCATGGGTAACTTCGTTCATTCTGATTATGTTTCTGGCTGCTCCGCCATTGAAAGCGCGGGTCGTTCGCGTCGAGGTTGCATCGCGTGCCGATGTTTTGAATGGCAGAGCGTTCGGCGACACCGGATCTTATGAGCGCATTACCGGGCGCGTCTTTTTCTCGATCGCCGTTGCCAATCCACACAACCGGGGCATTGTCGATCTTGGCAATGCGGTGAACTTGAAAGATGGAGCGGTCGAGTTCTCCTCCGACTTCATCGCCGTCCGCCCCAAGGACTCGCATAAAAGCAATGGCTCAATGATTCTGGAAGTTCCTAACCGGGGCCGCGGGCGCCTTCTTGCGCTGGTCGACGGCGGAGACTGGGACCTTGCCGGCGACGCAGGGGACGCATGGTTGCTTCGCAACGGCTTCACCATCGTCAGCCTGGGGTGGCAATGGGACGCGTCCGGCCCTGGCGCTTTACGTTTCATGGCGCCCGTTGCGCGGGAAAACGGAAAGACCATCACCGGTCTACTGCGAGGCGACCTGATGCCTTCAAAAGTGATGCCTGAAATTCCACTCGGACATCTCATCCTCGGAAATATCGGCGGAACAGAATATCCGGTGACCTCACCCGGCGATCCGCGCAATGTGCTTACGGTGCGGGATTCGCGCAACGGGCAGCGCACGGTCATCCCCAGGGATCAGTGGCAGTTCACGCAAACCGTCGACGGAAAGCTCACTCCCAGTGACCGGTATATTCACCTGGACGGTGGCTTCCAGCCAGGAAAGATCTACGAATATGTTTATGTCGTCGCCGATCCTGTAGTGGCTGGCGGAGGCTTCGCCGCCATACGCGATTTCGCCTCCTATGCCAAGCACGCTCCCGATGCCCTGGCACCTGCAAAGCGTGTCTATGGCGAAGGCATTTCGCAGAACGGGCGCTTCCTTCGCGATTTCATCTATCAGGGGTTCAATGCTGATGAAGAAACGAGAATAGCGCTCGACGGAGTTCTGTCCCATGTTGCCGGCGCGGGCCGCGGCAGCTTCAACTATCGCTTTGCCCAGCCATCGCGCGATGCGCAGCCTACTTCATCCGTTTTCTTTCCGACCGACGTCTTCCCCTTTACTGATCAACAGGAGCAAGATCCAGCAACCGGAGAAACGCGAGGGTTGCTGGATCAAGCCGCTCGCGACAAAGTTGTGCCCAGGATATTTCTCTCCAACACTTCTTACGAATATTGGGGCCGCGCCGCAGCTCTGATTCACGTCAGCGCGGATGGCAAGCACGATGCGTCGGTCTCCGACAGTGTTCGCATCTATCACTTCACCGGGCTCCAACACTTTTCCGGGCCGTTCCCTCCACAAAAGGGAAGCGGGGATCTTCTCGGCCAGCAGGCGCAATCACCTCTTCCGATCAGGTACTTTTGGCGCGCAATGATCGCCAACATGGATGCGTGGGTGCGGAGCAACATCCTTCCGCCTCGAAGCAGCTATCCGAAGATTGCAGATGGAACGCTTGTGTTGTTGCGCAATTATGCTTTCCCTGCAATCCCCGGAGCGAAGCAGCCGCACGAAGCCAATGAAGCCTGGCATCTCGATTTCGGTCCGAATTGGCAAAAGGGAATTCTCAGCAACCAGCCACCGATCATCGGGCAGACATTTCCCGTCCTTGTGCCCCAGGTTGATATCGACGGAAACGAGCGCGACGGCGTTCAACTGCCTGAGATCACGGTTCCGCTGGGTACCTATGCGGGTTGGAATCTTCGCGATCCCGCAATTGGCGCTTCCGACCAACGTGTTGCTTTCGAGGCGTCTTACATTCCATTTTCCAAAACCGTCGCGGAACGGAGTAAGTCAGGCGACCCGCGCAAATCGATTGCGGAGCGCTATACAGGCCAGGCGGACTACATCCATCGATTCAAGAACGCGGTTGACGATCTTGTGAATCAAAGATGGATCTTGCAGGAAGACCGCGAAGCACTGTTGCTTCGTGGCCAACAGGAATGGGTCGAGGCCGAGAAGTAGGATAAATCGATTGTGTTATGTCGCAAATCGCGAGAAGTGATATTGTTCTCCGCCGACGATGAGTCGCGCATGACACTCTAAAACACCGCGGTACTGCTGATTCGTCTGATGAAAACGACATGACCAGATGTTTCTGTCCGGCTCGATCAGAGATCCCAACACACTTGCCGTAATCTCAGTACTGATTTTGTCAACGAGCCAGAGATGACTGGTCTTAAGCAACGGCCCACGCGTATCGCCCTTTCAAATCTCTCTTCGCAAGCATTGCGTGCTTCGCCAACGCACATGGTCCTAACCCACAGATGGCTCAACTGTCGTTAGAAGTTATTGACCATCCAGGCATTACTGTCGGATGGGACTGACTCACATACCAGGCCTTTGCGCCCGTCCGGAGACTGGATCATAAAACCGAAGTCAACATTCGCGTTTCCGCGCAAGACAATCTTCGCCTTCCCAGTCTGATCCACTTCAAGAATCACTGGAAGGCCGTTGGGCGCATGACTGGAAATGAGCACCGTCTGGTTGTTTGCCGCCCAATCGCCTCTGTCGAGTGGCCAGTCCTTGACCGTAACCTCGTATGACGCTCCGAGGCTCAGACTGACGAACCGGATGCGATGTCGATCGAGGAAGATGGCAAGCTTCGACCCGTTGGATGAAAGACTCCAGTTTGGGGAAGCCTCGGGAATTCTTAACAGTTCGCGCCCCGCCCCATGTTCCAAATCGAATGAGCGAAAGACGAGATCCTTGCCATCGAATTGGCTGAAGACACACAGGGTCGATGGGGCCATCGCGCACTGGTTGTTGCCAATTCCAAAGCCCTGAACCACAACGCGCGAAGCTCCGCCCGAGAGAGATTTGCTCATGATTGACGAAGGAACTGATACGTCCTTCGGGTTGGACGAAGTCACATAAAGCACGTGCGATCCATCTGCACTGAGGCGAGGGGGGCTGATGACTTGGGCTTCAGCCAGGACCTCGGGGGTGGTTTCATCAATGCCCTGTTTGAACAGTTTCCATTCGCCGTTGCGGTTGGAGACGAACAGGACCCCCTTGCTGTCTGCCGTCCAGGCAGAGCCAAAGTTAATGTTTGCGTCGAGTGTCAGGCGTCGAGGCTCATTCCATCGGCGCGAACCAGCATCGAAACTGGCGATGAAAACTTGGGGCGCTACGCTTCTTCTCCATACGACTAGGCGCTTGCCATCAGCGGTGCCGCTCACGGAACCGATACTGCCCTCCGCCTTGGTAAGCGGTTGCGGCGGGCCGCCGGCCATTCCAGTCCGCTCGTCCACGCGGATGGAGTAGACGCCAAAGTTATCTAGCCTGCTGCCCGGATCTTCCCGGTAAGAGAAAAGAATGCGCCCATCTGGGGCCCACCAGAGAGCCTGCCCGATGCGGGGATCATCGAGGATTACCCTTGCGCCCTCACCGTTTGAACCGATGATCCGCAACGAGCGGGCCGGCTCGACAGGATGGGCGGCGGCAACAAAATGGTTCTCGATGTAGGCGAGATGCTGTCCGGTAGGAGACCACGTCGCAGAGTCAATCCAATTTGGGTAGATTCCATATTTTTTCGCGCCGACCGAGAGGATCCTTCTGGGATTGGCCCCGTCTGAATCAACCATCCACATTTCGTTCGCATTTGGCGTCCATACTTCGCTCACGTTTGGCATCGGCAAGTAAGCGATTCGCGATCCGTCCGGGGAAACATATCCTGCCGCGGCGTTATTCACGATTTCGCGCGGTTCGCCACCCAGCATGGAAAGTTCATACAGGCTCGATTGCCAGAGACCAAGACTAAGATCCTTCGGCTGGGCGGCAATTTTCCTGACCAGGAGATGTGTACCGTCAGGGAACCAACTTTCCGGCCAAGCAAGAAAGCCTTGTGGCAGGCTCCATGGGCGCGTCTCGCCACTGGAAATCTGGCGCAGATAGAGTCCGGTTGGATCGGCATAGGCCACGTACTTGCCATCTGGCGAGATCACAGCATCGCTGACGGGAACTTCGGAGGGGTTCGCTGTGAGTCGCTGCTCTGTCGCCAGATGTTGAAGGCCGTTCGCCGGAACTCCGCCCGAGCCGATGAACCGTCGGAGGATGAATCCGGCGGCAACGAGGAGCAGGGCTGCAAAGACGACACTCGCATACAGCAGCTTTCGCGACCGTTGCTTTCGAACTCCGGTGACGTCCGGCCTCACGTCTTCCTCTTTTCCGATTGGCGTGTCCGGCGAGGCTGCAACGGATGAACTGAAGCCATCTTCCTCTGCACCCACCTCGCAAAGAAACCGGTATCCGACAGTGGGCACCGTCAGGATGTAAAGCGGCTCGCGTGAGTCGTCCCCGAGCACCCGTCGAAGCTGGGCGATGCTCCGCGTCAAGGAATTGTCCGAGACGGCGCTGTCACTCCAAACGGCGCCCACGATCTCGTCCTTCGCTATCAGCCTTCCGGGATTGCGCAACAGGTACAACAGCACGCGAAAAGCCTTCGGTTCCACCGAAACGCGCTCGCCCGCCTTGACCAGAAGGAACTCCCGCTCCCTGACCTCGACATCTGCGAATTTGAAAACAAAGCACTTACGCTCCGTCATCAAAACATCACCTTTAGTCCGGAAATTATCACGGGGCGATCACGACCGTGTCGAGCCATGCGCTCAGTGTTCACCCAGCCTAATCCGGCTGAGGCGATACTCACAATGTCAATTTTCAAAGGTCTCGCTACCCTGATCCTCGCGGCGGTTGCCCTTTCCGCGGTTGAGGCTGAACCGCACTGCCCTGGAAACGTCAAGAGTCTATCGTTGCGCCTCGTAATGCGCTCCCAAATAGTTGTGCCGATCGCCATCAACCACACAGGCCCTTACGATTTTCTCGTGGACACAGGCGCCCAGGTCACTACCGTAGATCCGGCCTTGGCCGCCGAACTCCACCTCAAGATACAGGGAACGGCCGGCGTCACCGGGGTCAATGTCCACGCGAGCGCGCCGCTTACCCGGCTTGAGTCGGTCAGTACCGGTGCCCACTCCGTCGACAACGTGTTGGCAGTCGTTCAGAACCTTGGGCAGACACAGTTGGCAGACCGCCGGGTCCGTGGAGTTCTCGCCGGAAACTTCCTTGAGCGTTTCGATTTGCTCATCGATTACTCGCATGAAATCCTATGCCTCGACGATTCAATGCAAATGCGGGCCAGGGTGAAAGGACAGCATATTGCGCTCTCAGCGCAGCCGCTTTCCAAGCAAGGCTCGGCCGCTCCTCAAAAGCTCGTAGTTGCCGTTCATCTGTCAGGGATTGCAAAGCGGCAACTCTTGCAGTTGGATTCAGGATCCAATGTCCCGCTTCTCTACGCGGGACAGGACTTGGGGCGTTTGCAAACCGTGAGCGCACCGCTGCGGGGTAGGGGAACTGACGGACAGCAACATGCGTTCACGGTCCTTGCAGGGCAAGATGTTCAGGTGGGCCCTCATTCCTTGCGCCAGGTCCCATTTGTCACGCCGATGGATGCAGGCAGAACGCCCCCGAAGGCTGATGTGGACGGGCTGTTGCCAACAGTGCTCTTTGAGCGCGTCTTCGTTGCTTATTCGGATCATTACGTCGTGTTGGAGCCCTGGTAAGCCTGGCGGGCGAGATCGGTAACGATAAACGATAGATCCCTATCGGGACT
>PLZC01000294.1 GCA_003151985.1 Acidobacteriaceae bacterium | reverse complement strand
AACTAAACAGTAACTAAACCATAATCTCTGTAAGTGACTGATTTAAATGGTGGGCAGTGCAGGACTCGAACCTGCGACCTCCTGCTTGTAAGTCAGGCGCTCTAACCAACTGAGCTAACCGCCCATGGGTAGCTTGCTTGAGAGCCATTGCGACCTTCCATTCATCATACCAGCGCTCAAACGCGGCGAGGAGTTGAACCTTCTGTTGATAGACTCAGCCGGTGACCAGTTTAATTATTAACGCCGACGACTTCGGGCTAACTGCCGGGGTCAACCGAGCAATTGTCGAGTTGCACCGAGCTGGCGTGGTCACCAGCGCAACGCTCATGGCACGAGCGCCTGCTACCGAAGACGCCGTTCGCATTGCCTGCGCCACGCCTTCTCTTGGCGTGGGCTGCCACGTTGTGCTCGTGGACGGAAAGCCGGTGCTCTTGCCTCTGCACGACATTCCGCACTTGGCCGAATCTGTTCACAACCAATTCCGCCGGTCCCTGGCTGGATTCCTGGGCTGGCTCTACATTGATCCGCGGCATCGCTTCTCTTCGGCTTGGGCTGCTTCCCGCGAGATAGAGGCAGAGGCAGCAGCTCAGATTCGCACACTCCAAGATGCAGGTCTACATCTCACACACATCGACACGCATAAGCACACTCATATGTTTCCCGCAGTGCTCCGGCCGTTGCTGAGGGCAGCGCGGGCGGCCGGAATTCGGGCCGTGCGCAACCCTTTCGAGCCGGCCTGGAGTCTGCGCGCCTCCCCCCGAGCTCCCTGGCTGCGACGGGCTCAGATCAATTTGTTGCGGCTGCTCGAACCCGCCTTCAGGCGCATCGTTGCAGATGAGGGTTTCACCACCACCTCCGGGTCCATCGGCATTCTTGCCACCGGCATGCTTGAGGCTGCCACTATCTCTTCCCTACTCCAGAGTCTCCCCGCAGGAACTTGGGAGTTGGTCGCACATCCCGGCTACAACGACCCCGACCTCGCCCGAGCCCATACCCGTTTGCTTGCATCCAGGGAGACCGACCGGGATGCGCTCAGCACGGTACTTCAGTTTCCTTCGATCGATCTAATCTCATTTGCGGATCTACAAACTCATAGCGAGGATGGCAGCGCTTAGTGAACGAAACAGTTCAACTTGAATCTTCCTTCGGTTTCCGGCCGTCAAACCCAGAGCAAATGAAATAAAAGGCTTAGAGGGACACATGCGCATTGGTATTACCTGTTACCCCACATACGGTGGATCGGGCGTTGTGGCTACAGAACTTGGCATCGAACTGGCTGCGCTGGGCCACGAGGTCCATTTCATCTCCTATTCTCAGCCCTTTCGACTCAGCGGACGGGATGAGGGCATTCATTACCACGAAGTTCCGGTCTCCAGTTATCCCCTGTTTGAGTTCCCGCCATACGACTTGGCTCTCGCCTCTCGCATGGCTGAAGTTGCTGAATACAATGATCTTGATCTCTTGCACGTCCATTACGCAATTCCTCACTCGGTGAGCGCGCTACTTGCCCGCCAGATGCTAGCAACCAGAAACCGGCGCCTGCCCTTTGTCACCACCCTGCACGGCACCGATATCACCCTGGTAGGCCTGGACCGCAGCTACCTACCCATCACCAAGTACGCCATTCAGGAGAGCGATGGAGTCACCTGTATCTCAAACTATCTAAAGGAGAAGACGATAGAGCATTTTGGCGTGACACGGGGCATTGAGGTGGTCACGAATTTCGTTAACTGTGATGTTTATACGCCCATCACGGATGAGGCAAAGCGCATAGAAGCGCGCAAACGTTTGGCATCGCCCAACGAGGCTATTCTGATGCACCTGTCGAATTTCAGGCCAGTCAAGCGCGTGGTGGATGTCGTGAAGGTGTTCGCGAAAGTGGTTCGCGAAGTGCCGGCGCAACTGGTTCTAGTAGGAGATGGGCCCGACCGTTCGGCGGCGGAGTGGCTTGCGCACGACCTTGGAATTCAAAATCGCGTCCATTTTCTAGGCAAGCAGGAGCGAGTGCACGAACTACTTCCGTTGGCCGATATCATGCTGATGCCAAGTGAGTTAGAATCCTTTGGTCTGGCGGCTCTTGAGGCCATGGCATGCAAGGTTCCGTCCATCGCGACTTGCGTTGGCGGGGTGCCGGAGCTGATTGACGATGGCGAGACCGGCCTGCTTTATTCAGTTGGGGATGTGGACGGTATGGCCGCAGGAGCCTTGAGCTTGCTTACCGACAAATCTCGTATGGGCACCATGCGGGAGGCCGGCCGGAAGACAGCGCAAAAGCGATTCTGCGCTTCCCTGGTGGTGCCTCAGTACGTCCGCTATTACGAAGAGGTTCTTGCGGCGGGATAGAGTCTGTTTGCACCCCTAAATGATGAGGGGGCGGGCTCACTCAGTTAAGCGGGGTCTAAATCCAAGCCGCTCCCAAAAATCCCAGACCATTGCGATGGACTCCGGAGCGGTTTGCGATGTAATGCGGAGAAGGACCTCTGCTGAATGATTCAAAGCCAGTGTAGCCGCCTCGGCAGCAATGGCAATGCATTTTTCCGGTCGGTAAGTGCAACTGGCCAGGTCAGCGATCGACAAACGAGTGGTGGGCGTGACCAGGACGGTGCGCGGCGGGGCCATCCGGTCAAGTAACCACAGAATTTCAAGCTTGGATTCAAGCTCATCGGGAACGCAATCAATGGCCAAGTCGGCTTGGCGCACTGCATCCTCAATGGTTGAGACAAATGCCACCATCGGAAGCGATTCGGGGCCGAGTTGCCGACGAAGTGTCTCCTGTGCGTGGCGCAGATTGGCTGGCATCACGTCTTCAAGCAGCACGGAAAAGCCCGCGCAAGCAGCCGAGCGCGCTAGTCGCCGGCCCAATGGACCGGCCCCGATGATGGCAACGGTTGTAAGCAAGCGGGTTCTTACTTGAGAGCCAGTGCCTTTGCCACATCGTCGGCGCTTGGCTTGGCCCCTTGCAGATGTTCGGCAACACGCGCGCGTTCCTCGGCAGAAAGAGTGGGAACTGTGGCCAGCACCCGGCGAAGGGTTACGGCAACGTCGTCAATGTAGTTCATCAGGCGGATGGCTTCTCCGGAGAGCGGCATAGTTTTCCTCGAAGTTCGAAGTTCAGTGTCTATTGTAGGCGGCAGGGTTGGCTCAGCGGAAGGCGCGGCCGAAACCGCGACTTCCTTTCATCCGCGTTCCCCAGGAGTCCACCGCCTAGTTGTCTCCGGCGGCAGCCTTATCCGTCTCCACCTCACGCTCCGACAAATGATCGAACCACGTGTATTTAAGGATAGCGGAGGTCCCGAGTGTAATAGCCAAAGTGATGGCCGCGCGCTCAAATTCCTGGAGAACAATATACAGCGGCAAAGCGATCAGGCTAATCTGCCACGCGATTCCCACCACGATGTTGAACATATCGCGGAAGAAATCTTTGTTTCGCTTGAAGCCTGGGTCTTCCGCCAATACCTTCTTCAGGACCGGACCCCAAAAGCCCCACGGCCGCACACGGCGGTAGAAGTCCATCAGCACCGCATCGTCTTCAGGCTTGGTCAGCAATGTACCTGCCAGGCAACCAATAATCGAGATAACAAGTACCAGCGGAAATATGACCGTGACGTCGAGATTGACTGGGTGCCTGCCAAGGAAGCCCGGGACATCCATAACATGGTCGAGGATAGTGGGCATCAGAAGAGCCGATGAAATGCCGGCGACCATGCCCCAGAAGTACCCGTAGCCGTTGAAGCGCCACCAGTACCATTTCAAAACGTTGGACGCCGTGTACCCCCCCCACAGACCTGACACAATCCAAAGCACAACCGAGTTAACCGAGGTAACATTCCACCCAATCAAGACGCCGATAACTACAACAGCAAAAGAAGCGAGGTAACTCAACCGGACATAGGTTTTGGGCGCCCCGTTTGGATTGATGAAACGCTTGTAGATGTCATTGACAAAATACGGCGGCGCCGCATTCACCGTAGAGGCGAAGTTCGACATGAATGCCGCGAGTAGGCCGGCGATCAGGAATCCCAGTAGACCGGCAGGAACAAACCGACCGAGCGCCAGGGGCAACACTAATTCGAAGTCCATACCAGTGCCCATCGACTTGATGAAATCCGAATAAAAGGTGGCGGTCAGGACCGTAAGCCCAATGACAAGAAAGTAACGAGGGAAGGTTAGCACAATATTGACCCAGGCGCTCATCATCGAAGCTTCGCGCGGGTTTTTTGAAGATAGAACCCGTTGCATGTCGTAGTTAGGCGCCGGCCCAGCGGCGGAAATCAACACTCCTTTGAAGAGCAACATCATTACGAAGAATCCGAAAAGCCCATACCCGTCCTGACCAATCTTCGCACTTGCTGCCGGTATAAGCGTTGACCAATCGAGGTTTAAATGCCATCCGAAAAACACATTGTCCCACCCGGCAGGCACCATGCTACGCAGCACGTCGGGCGCAACCTTACGCATCGCGATGATGCCCACGGCAAACGAAGCTATTGTCAGGATGCAGAACTGCACTACTTCAGTGATGACAACACTGATCATTCCGCCTTTGATCACATAGATCGCAGTGATGGCAATCAAGATCAGGGCATAAATGTTGGGCGACAGATGCCATGGCAAGAAAGTTGCCGCAAACTTGCCGATACCCTTGAAGCCATAACTGAAAAAACCAATGATGCTGACAAACGCGTAGACCACGACGATGAGGTGGGATAACTGCGCGCCCCGCCCGGTGCCGAAACGCGTTTTGATCCATTCAGCACCGGTCATTACCTTCGACCGGCGCAGCCAGGCAGAAAGATAAACCATCAGGAATATCTGGTTGAACGTGGGCCAGAGCCAGGGAATCCACACGCTCTTCACGCCATAGATAAACATCCAGTAGACCAGCAGCATCGTGCCACTGATGTCGAACATACCGGATGCATTTGAAATGCCGAGCACATACCAGGGCATCTTGTTTCCACCCAGGAAGTAAGCCTGCATGCTTTGCGAAGCGCGGTGTGAAACCCAGTAGCCTATCAGCACGGTGCTGCACAGGTAGGCAACAATGATAACAATGTCGATAACATGTAGATTCATTCGATCTCTCAATCTTCGCAAGCGGCGTAAGAACTCCGCTCTGCGCAGGTACTTGATTACCGCTACTGCAATTGCCCAGCCAACAAAAAGACGAGCAACGCCTGCCAGTTGATTGCCACTTCATTGCTAGCGTAACTTGCCTGTTGGTCTGCATAGTTCCTGGCCGGCGGCAGGTTGGAAGCAAGCGCCGCCAGCACTTCGTCCTCACGGTTCGCGTTGGGCCCACCGGACAAGAGTCCCGGCCAAGGTTGTTGGTTGCTGAACGCCCCACTTGGCCGATGATGCGGATGCTGGAACGAGCGCCCCCCTACCTGCGTAACCCACGAGAGCGAAAATGCGTTTCGCCCCAGCAGATAGTGCAGATTGTCGCGCGCAGCGTCAACAAATCGCGCATCCGGCGAAAGAACGTCGGCGATCAGCAAATCCATGCCATACTGCGCGGCGATTCCATTCGAGCCCCATACGTAGTCGCTCGCCTGCATGCTCACTCGATAAGGGTTGCCGCATGTCCGTTCCACAATTGCCCGCGCGGCTGTCAGTGCACGCTCGCGAATCGCTTGAACTGCCCCTGCATCCGCACCCTTTCGCGCAGATAGAACATAAGTCCGTAAGGCCATCGGCGCCAGGGTCTTCCAATTCTCTAACGACGGAGAATCCAGGCTGGGAAGATATTCGGCGAAGTTACCGAGAAAGAACTCGTGATAGGTCGCCTCTCCCGTTGTACGCCATAACTCAGCCGCTGCCCACAGCCGTTCGTCCTTGCAGCTTGCGTCGCCATATTCACCGGTATTCACGCCTGGTGGATTCCTGAAGGTCACATCCGGATACCGCTCTGCCCACGCCCATGCCCGCCTGGCTGCTTCCAGAGCACGGCCAGCGAACTTTGCGTCAAATGGCGTGTAAACCCGGGCGGCAATCGCTCCCACGGCCGCCAGATCCGCCGTGGCGCACGTGCTCTTGTACGGAGCGGCGCCGGTTCCGATTACCTCGCTGGGTAGCGTGTCCTTCTCCGGCATAACAAAGCCTGGAAAATGTTCGCTGGTTTGCTTGTGCCAGACGCCCCCGTCGCTATCCTGCATCCGCAGCATCCACTCCAGGTTCCAGCGGACTTCGTTTAATAAGTCCGGTGTGCCGTTCCCCGTTTCGGGAATCTTGAATTGAATATGCTTGAGCTTGGGTCCGAATAGCTCCCAGGCCCACATCAAAGTGCCTGTAGTTACCCCTGAGTTAACCATGTAGCGGCCATAATCGCCTGCGTCATGCCAGCCGCCCACATTGTCCCTGGGCCCCCTAAGCCCGGAACTGGGATGAAACTCCCCATGCATGTGGCAGATACCGTGGGAGTAACCTGGAAACTCAGGCCCAAGGTTAACTGCTATCCCGCAACGCTGACCATAGAATGCACGCATGGCCAGATAGTAAGTGCGCTCGAACGTGATGGCGCCAACGGAGAATGGGTAACTTCGTCCGACTCGAGGAACTTCGAGGTAGTAGCTCCCCGCCTGCTTCAAGCTGGAGAAATCCGCGGCCTGTACCTGGTCACCTGTGTTCGCGTCAAACACCGCCGGACCCAGCGTCCCACGGAAAGCAACCGCGTCGTCGTTCAGCCGCCTGAGCACAAAAGTAGTTGAACGTTCGGTTACCAGCGCCACCTTGGAGCCATCCAGAGGATAGCCAACCTGGTCAATCTTGATGGCCTGGCTTGGGTTTTCCGCTCCGAACAACAGAAACGCAGGGCAAAGTAACAAGCTGGCAACCACAAGGGTCAGCAGCAATTCTCGGCCGCATCGAGTACTCAATGAGGGCAGGATCAACAGGCTAGCCATGTCTACTCTTTCACTTTGCTGGCACGTTCGGAACGTGTTTGGAGACCGCCAAGTCTCGCACATTCTCCCGAATCGTGGCAACGATTCCGGGCGCGCGGCAAAGTTCTGCAGATTGCTCGCGCCAAGTTTCGCACAAAAGCGTCCCGTTTGCCAAAGTATTCGAAAATCCTCTGCAAAAACGTTTGATTTGACTTGGATCGGGGGCTATACTTGCGGAAAATCTTCCATTTGGGGTATGGGCATCATGAAGTTCGGATATTTCGACGACCATAATCGCGAGTACGTGATTACGCAACCGGACACGCCCTTGCCCTGGATCAATTACCTTGGCTGCCAGGCATATTTCGGCATCATTTCCAATACCGCGGGCGGCTATTCGTTCTATCGCGACGCTCGCCTGCGCCGCCTAACCCGTTACCGGTACAACAACGCGCCCATGGACTTCGGCGGGCGATACGTCTACCTGCGCGACAACGAATCGGCGGAATTCTGGTCACCATCGTGGCAGCCCACCCGCCACGCGTTGGAAGACTACTCTTGCCGCCACGGCATGGGGTACACAATCATTGGGTCCCGCTATAAAGGCATTGAGGCGCACACCTGCTACTTTGTCCCGCTGGACGAAAACCTTGAAATCTGGCAGTTAAAGGTGACCAACCACCGCCAAACCAGGGCGCGGATCTCGGCCTTCGCTTCCATCGAATTTTGCCTATGGGATGCACAAGATGATGCTACTAACTTCCAGCGCAACTTCAACATCGGCCAGGTAGAAGTGGAAGACGGCGTCATTTATCACAAGACGGAGTATCGCGAGCGCCGCAACCATTTCGCTTATTTTGCCTGTTCCGAACCTGGCGCAGGCTTCGACACGCAGCGAGAAGCGTTCCTTGGCCCTTATAACGGCTGGGACAAACCGTCCGTAGTCCAGAATGGCCAGCTTACCAACTCCATCGCCCACGGCTGGCAGCCCATCGGCGCCCACCAGGTCACGCTCGACCTAGAGCCAGGCGAGACCCGGCAAATTGTCTTCGTCCTCGGTTACCACGAAAACCCTGTCGATCAGAAATTCGACCCTCCCGGCTCGCAAACCATCGACAAGAGGCGGGTCAAACCGGTCATTGCGAAGTATCTCGACCTCATGAATGTTAATTCGGCTTTTGAAGAGCTGCGCCACTACTGGGACGGCGTGCTTGGCATTCTTCAAGTCGATACGCCTGACATTCACACGAATCGCATGGTCAACATCTGGAACGCTTACCAATGCATGGCCACGTTCAACATGTCGCGGTCGGCGTCGCTTTACGAGTCGGGCATCGGGCGCGGCCTTGGCTTCCGCGATTCGAACCAGGATTTGTTGGGCTTTGTCCACATGGTTCCATCGCGCGCCCGTGAACGCATCCTTGACCTGGCAGCCACGCAACTGCCGACCGGCGGAGCTTACCACCAGTACCAGCCCCTGACCAAGCGCGGCAACAACGACATTGGCGGCGGCTTCAACGACGATCCGCACTGGCTCATCGTCGGCGTCTCCGCGTACCTGAAAGAGACCGGGGATTGGAGCATCCTCCAAGAGCCTGTGCAGTTCGACAACGAACCCGGCTCCGAGGTCCCACTCTACGAGCACCTGAGACGCAGCTTCTGCTATACGTTGGAGCGCCTTGGCCCGCATGGATTGCCGCTGATTGGCCGCGCCGACTGGAATGATTGCCTCAACCTTAACTGCTTCTCTGACACGCCGGGCCAGTCATTCCAGACCACCACCAACAAAGAGGGCAAGGTGGCCGAGTCGGTATTTATTGCCGCGCTGTTTGTCCACGCCGGCCGGGAGTTGGCGGCCATCGCGGGCCACCTGGCGCTCCGCGATGAGGCAGCCTGCTATCTCGCACAGGTTGCAAAGATGGAACAGGTCATTAACGAGCATGGCTGGGATGGCAATTGGTTCCTGCGGGCATACGACGATTTTGGAGCCAAGATTGGTTCTAAAGACTGCGACGAAGGCAAGATATTTATTGAGTCAAACGGCTTCTGTGCGCTGGCCGGCATCGGTTTAGAGGATGACAAAGCCGCCAAGGCCATGGCGGCGGTTCGCGAATACCTGGCCACGAATCATGGCATTGTCGTGCAGCAACCGGCCTATTCCAAGTACTGCCTCAACCTGGGCGAGATCTCATCCTACCCGCCGGGATACAAGGAGAATGCGGGCATCTTCTGCCACGTCAATCCCTGGGTCATGATAGGGGAAACACGCCTCGGCCACGGCGACGAGGCACACGATTATTACACCCGCATCAATCCGTCGGCGCGCGAAGAAATCAGCGAACTGCACCGTTGCGAGCCGTATGTTTACGCCCAGATGATCGCCGGCAAGGATGCGGCAACATTTGGTGAGGCCAAGAACTCATGGCTCACCGGTACGGCGGCGTGGAACTACTATGCCATCGTGCAGTGGATCCTGGGTATACGCACCTCGCTGGACGGCCTTGAAATCGCTCCGGTCATTCCCAAGAGGTGGTCTGGATTCACCGCGAAACGAACTTTTCGCGGCGTTATCTACAACATATCTATCGATCGCAAGGGAGACGGAAATCGGATTGAACTGTCCCTGGATGGCGTCCCAATCGCAGGAAACATCGTGCCGCAGCCTACAGATGGAAGGAAGGAAGTCTTTGTGAGAGGAATCCTGACTTAGGGATTTCTAGAAGCGGGCGCACAAGAAGAGTCAAGGGCTTTCATGAGGCGGGTCAAATGTGGTCTCATGATAATCGGGAGTCCCACGCATGAGCCTCTTCTGTTCTACCGGAAGCGTTGATACCGATTTATCGCCGCAGCAGTTGAAAGACCTGCTTACCGAAGGCCTGGCAAAACTCGGGGCTCGACACAGCGTGATTGCTATTCCGCCCGATATGAGCCGTGCTCAATCCCGCGCAGGCGAACTTACTGGTTACGTTTGGCAATACTATGCCGACCGCCTCAAAGCAGTGCTTCCGGCCATCGGCACGCATACCCCCATGCAGCCGGACCAGATCGAACATATGTTCGGTCAAGTGCCACAGGACCTTTTCCGCATTCACAACTGGCGAACCGATGTCGAGACGGTCGGCGAGGTCCCTGCGGCCTACATTCGCGAACAGTCCGAAGGCAAGCTGGATTTTCCGTGGCCTGCGCAGGTGAATCGCCTCATCTCGCGTGGAGGTTTCGATCTTATCCTCTCGATTGGCCAGGTAGTGCCGCATGAAGTAATCGGCATGGCGAATCACAGCAAGAACATCCTGATCGGCACGGGAGGACGCGAGGGAATCAACCGCAGCCACTACCTTAGCGCCGTTCACGGAACGGAGCGGATCATGGGCCGCGCCATAAATCCTGTCCGAAATGTTCTCAACTACGCATCCGATCATTTTCTGCGCCATTTGCCTATCGTCTACGTTTTAACTGTGGTCGGGCGCAGAGGAGATGGTGGCCTTGCAATGCGCGGTCTGTTTATCGGGGACGACCTCGAATGCTTTCTCCTCGCTGCCGAACTAAGTCTGAAAGTCAATTTCGAGATCTTAGATAACCCCATCACCAAAGCCGTTGTGTATCTCGATCCACGCAAGTTTCAATCGACATGGCTGGGCAACAAGGCGGTCTATCGTACTCGCATGGCACTGGCCGACGGCGCCGAGCTAATCATCCTCGCGCCCGGCGTCAAAGAGTTTGGCGAAGACAAGGCTATCGACGCCATGATTCGCAAGTACGGCTATCGTGGAACCCCGGCCACTCTCGATGCCGTTAATTCCAATGCCGACCTGGCTGCTGAGTTGGGCGCAGCCGCGCATCTCATCCACAGCTCCTCTGAAGGCCGGTTCAAGATTACCTGGTGCCCAGGGATGCTTAGTCAGGAAGAAATCGAGGGCGTAGGCTTCAGTTATGGTGACCTGAAAGCGATGATGGCCCGCTACGATCCACAAAAGCTAAGTCACGGTTATAACCAAGTGGATGGCGAAGAATTGTTCTTCATCCCAAATCCGGGCCTGGGGCTGTGGGCACATCGCAGCCGGTTTGAGAGTTGATATGACGCAACACAATCTAACTCTTGGCAAGTATTCCATTGGCGTCGGGGACAGGTTTGCGCACCAGGCGAAAGCGCAATTGCGGGCCTGCGTGATTGCTCTCGGCGAAAATCTTGAGGTGCTCCCAGTGTGGAACAAGTCCAACCGCGAGCACACCATTATCGGCTCTGAGCCATCGTCGGTGCGGCAGGCCGCTAATGTTGCCGTCAAGGCGCTCAGTTGGAAGCTGCCCTACTTTTGCGATGCTGATCACATCACGATGCTGACCTTAGGCCGCTTTCTCGACCCATGCGATTTCTACACCATCGACGTAGCCGAATTCATTGGCCAAGCCGCCCAGGCATCGGAGATCGGCAACTTCGTCACGCGACACCCCGAACTGGAAGGCAACATCCAACTCAGGGGAACGGACGAGGTTTTTGCGATAACACGAGATCGCCTCCGGCAAACAGCTGGGAAGTATCTCGCCGCGGTAAAGAAAGCAGGCGAAGTCTACCGTATGATCGAAAAAGCGAAAGGATCCGGTAACTTTATTTCTGAAATCTCGATGGACGAGACTGAGAGCGCGCAAAGTCCGGTCGAGTTGCTTATTATCCTGGCGGCAATCGCCGATGAGGCTATTCCCGTTCAAACCATCGCGCCCAAGTTCAGTGGCCGCTTCAACAAGGGGGTCGATTATATCGGCGACGTGGCCCAGTTTGAGCGCGAGTTAGCTCTCGATATCGCAGCCATCGCCTATGCGGTACGGGAATATGGACTGCCGCAGAATCTCAAACTGAGCATCCATTCCGGCAGCGACAAATTCTCCATCTATCCCGCGATTCACGCCGCGATCAAGCGGTTCGATACGGGAGTGCATCTCAAGACCGCCGGAACTACATGGCTTGAAGAGTTGATCGGTCTGGCGGAAGCAGGAGGCGATGGGCTGGCCCTAGCCAAAGAAATCTACTCGGAAGCTTATGCCCATCGGGAAGAACTTTGCGCGCCTTACGCCACAGTCATCGAAATCGATCCGGCGCGGCTTCCTTCACCAGCCGAAGTGCGCGGCTGGACCTCTGCGGAGTATACCTCCGCTTTGCGCCATGTTAGAGGATCGGCCGCGTATAACAACAGCCTGCGCCAGTTGCTGCATGTAGGATTCAAAATCGCCGCCAGGATGGGACGGCGCTATCTCGACTTGCTTGAAGCCAATGAGGCAATCATAGCAAGGAATGTAACTCAAAATCTCTATGGCCGCCACATCGCTCCAGTCTTTCAGGGGCGCAGGGATTAGCATTTTACTTATTCATTTGAGGAGCAATTAACCGATGCCTTATGGGTTGAATATCCGCAAGGATGCTGAACTGGACTTTCTTTCTTTGGGAGCGCTGATCCACCGGCTCGATCCTGGGACTATCCCCTTCCGCAAGGCGACGGAATGCAAGATTCACGTCAGCGGCGGCGAGTTCAATGTGGCCGCGAATCTTGCGGACTGTTTTGGCATGAAGACCGCCATTGCCAGCGCCATGTCGGATTATCCAATCGGTGACCTGATCGCCGAGCGCGTCCGCGCCATGGGCGTCAAGCCTTTCTATAAGCACTTCAAACACGATGGCGCCACTGGCCCCAACATGGCGACCGTTTACAGCGACCGCGGACATGGCCTGCGTGCTCCGGTGGTCTTTTATAACCGGGCAAACGAGGCTGCCGCACAACTCAAGCCGGGTGATTTCGACTGGGATGCGATCTTTGCCGGGGGAGTCCGTTGGGTGCATAGTGGAGGCATCTTCGCGGCTCTTTCGCCTACCACGGCGGAGTTAGCCGCGGAGATGATGAAGGCGGCAAAAGCCGCCGGTGCGGTTACTTCATTCGATCTGAATTTTCGCGAAAAGCTGTGGAGGATCTCCGGCGGCATCGATCACGCCGTGGAGACCATCGGCAAGATTGTCGAGAACGTGGATGTGCTTGTCGGCAATGAAGAGGACCTGCAGAAAGGGTTGGGCATTCCCGGGCCTGAAGTTGCTGCGAAATCTAAACTGGACCCCAGCGTGTTCTTCGGCATGATCGGCAAAGTGGTCAAAAAACATCCCAAGGTCAAGGTGGTGGCCACCACATTGCGGGAGGTCCACTCCACCAACCGCCATACCTGGAGCGCCGTCGCATGGATCGACGGCAAGACCTTTACCGCTCCCACCGCTGAACTGGAAGTGGTGGACCGCGTGGGAGGCGGAGACGGCTTTGCTGCCGGTTTTATTTATGGCTTGTTGACCGGAGAACCGCCCGAAGAAGCCATCAAACTAGGATGGGCGCATGGCGCGCTGCTCACCACTTTTCCCGGCGACACAACCATGGCGACAGTAGACCAGGTGCGAGACTTTGCCCAGGGCGGCTCGGCGCGCATCCAGCGATAGAGAAGCTGATATTCTTGACGCGCACGGCAATCCCCGCCCCACTTTAAAAGGAGATGGTATGACTAACGCATCGTGTGACATTGGCCTGATCGGCCTCGCCGTCATGGGACAGAACCTTGTCCTCAACATGAACGACCATGGTTTCAAAGTTGCCATTTTCAACCGCACGGTGTCCAAGGTGGACGACTTTCTGGCCGACGAAGCCAAGGGAACGCAGGTTGTGGGTGCGCACTCGATTGAGGAACTAGCTAGCCTGTTGAAGCGGCCACGCCGCGTGATGTTGATGGTCAAAGCCGGCGATACCGTCGACCAGATGATCGACCACCTGCTGCCCCATCTTGAAGCGGGAGACATTATTATCGACGGCGGCAATTCGCTCTTTACCGACTCCAACCGGCGTTCAAAGGACCTGGCAAGGAAGAACATCCTCTTCATCGGCACCGGTGTTTCGGGTGGCGAAGAAGGGGCGCGTTTCGGCCCATCGATCATGCCGGGCGGCAATCCAGCGGCGTGGCCGCATGTGAAGGATATTTTTCAGTCGATCGCGGCCAAGGTGGAGGATGGAACTCCCTGCTGCGACTGGGTTGGCGAGGACGGCGCGGGGCACTACGTAAAGATGGTACACAATGGCATTGAGTATGGCGACATGCAGTTGATTGGCGAGGCCTACGACATGCTGCGGCGGGGTCTGGGTCTTGAAGCCGAAGCGCTGGCCGAGGTGTTTGCGGAGTGGAACAAAGGCGAGTTAGACAGTTACCTGATTGAGATAACAAGCCAGATATTCACCAAGAAGGATGAAGATGGCAAGCCCATTGTCGACAAGATACTGGATGCTTCCGGGCAGAAAGGCACGGGTAAGTGGACGGCTAACAGTGCTTTGGACCTGGGACAGCCTGTAACTCTGATCGGCGAAGCGGTATTTGCGCGCTGTTTGTCGGCATTGAAAGAAGAACGCGTCGCGGCATCAAAGTTACTTGCCGGGCCGGCGAGCAAGCCCGCCGTGGGCGATCGCGCGGAGTTCATTGAGAATGTGCGGCGGGCGCTTTACTGCTCAAAGATGATTTCGTATACGCAGGGTTACATGCTACTGAGGGCCGCGGCCAAGGAGAACGGCTGGAACCTGAACATGGGCGGCATTGCCCTCATGTGGCGCGGGGGATGCATTATTCGCAGCCGCTTCCTGGCAAAGATCAAAGCTGCTTACGACACCAACCCGGCGCTGGAAAACCTGCTGCTCGACGGTTTCTTTTCTGGGGCGATCAACCAGTACCAGGCATCGTGGCGCAAGGCTTTGGTCCACGCCATTGAGTTGGGCGTGCCCACACCGGCGTTCTCAACCGCGCTGGCATTCTATGACGGTTACAGGACCGAGCGGCTTCCAGCGAATTTGTTGCAGGCGCAACGCGATTTCTTTGGTGCTCACACCTATGAGCGTATCGATCAGCCGCGCGGGAAGTTCTTTCATACGAATTGGACGGGGCGCGGCGGACGGGTTTCCTCGTCGACTTATAACGCGTAGTTAACATGTCGGATGAAGTGTGTTTTCCCAGGTCCCAGAATCGGGACCTGGGGCACCCGGCAACTCGACGGCCGGGCCGGGAGAATAAGCGCCATCCTTGTCCGGCTTGGCCTGATCCGACTTGACGTTGAGCGGTCCATCGCCGATGGATGGGGGCAATTCCTGTTGAGCCCATACTACTCCGGTAGCGAATGCAAGCAACGCCAGCTTCAATCCAATTTTTCGCATTTGTGGCTCCAGCAGCGAACCTAAGATGGCCACACTCTAGCACACAACTTGAAGCTCGCGGAGCAGGAATGCATAGTCCAGAGCGATCTCCTTCAGGTAGTCATATCGCCCGCTGGAACCGCCGTGGCCGGCTTGCATGTTAGTCACCAACAGCAACGGGTTGTTATCTGACTTGAGGGTGCGGAGCTTGGCAACGTACTTGGCCGGCTCCCAGTACATGACCTGACTGTCGTGGAGCGATGTCTTGACTAACATCGCCGGATAACTGCCCGGTTTCAGGTTGTCATAGGGCGAGTAACTTAGCATGTAATGGAAGTAAGTGGCCTCGTTGGGGTTTCCCCACTCTTCGTACTCGGGAACGGTAAGGGGGAGCGTGGCGTCGAGCATGGTGTTCATCACGTCAACGAATGGCACGTGGGAAACTACGGCGCGGAACAGGTCCGGACGCATGTTGACGACTGCGCCCATCAAAAGGCCGCCGGCCGAACCGCCTTCGATGGTTACGCGCGCCGGGTCGCCGTATTTTGCGGCTGTCAAATGCTGGACGGCGGCGATGAAATCGGTGAAGGTGTTGCGCTTTACCAGCATCTTTCCTGCGTCGTGCCAGGTCTCGCCAAGGTCGGCGCCGCCGCGGATGTGAGCGTAGGCCATGACAACGCCGCGGTCCAAGAGGCTGAGGCGGTTGGAACTGAACCCGACAGGCAGGGAGTAACCATAAGAGCCGTAGCCATAGATATAGAGCGGATTATGCCCTGGTACATAGAGGTCTTTGCGGTAGACCAGAGAAACTGGGACCAGCACCCCGTCCGGGGCCGGGGCATGGACGCGTTCGCTGGCATAGAGCGCGCGATCGAAACCGCCCGGAATTTCAACCTGCTTCAGCAGCGTAGAAGCTCTGCCGGCGACGTTGTATTCATAAACCGAGCTGGGCGTGACGAGGGACTGGTAGGCGTAGCGGAAAGTTTGCGTTTCAAATACGCGGTTGATGTGCGGCTGGGCGCTGTAGGTGGGCTCGGGAAAGTCGATTTCGCCGGCCGGGGCGGCCTGGGGGCCGTCGCCGGTGAAGCTCCATAAACGAAGGCGGGGGAGACCGGCTTCCCGTTCGCAGGCGACAAAAAAGCCGGCGAAAAGGTCGATTTCTTCGAGCATTATGCTGTCGCGGTGGGGAATTTGTTCTGCCCAGTTGTTGCGGCCGGGCGACTCGACCGGGGCAGTGACCAGGCGGAAATTGCGCCCGCGGTCGTTGGTGCGGATGTACCAGAGACCGTTGCGATGGTCGATGGAGTATTCGTGGTCGTCCTCGCGGGGGCTTACGAGAGCAAACTCGCCTTCGGGCTCGGCTGCCGGCAGCACCCGGGACTCGGTAGTGGTGTGGCTGGCGGATTCCATGACGAGATACTTGCCGTCGCGCGTGCGGCCGACGCCCAAGTTGAAGCGCTCGTCGTCGTCCTGATAGACCAGCACGCCCTCTGTATCCCACGTGTGCCGCCAAAGTTGGTACTGGCGCTTCTGTTCCTCGTCCTCGACGGTGTAGAAGAGCGTGCGGTTGTCTGCGGCCCAGGCGACGGAGCCGACGCGTTCCACTTCGCCTGCAAGGGTTTCGCCGGTGGAAAGGTCCTTTATATGCAACGTGTATTGACGAAAGCCGGTGGTGTCGGTGGTGTAGGCGAGCCACCGTCCGTCGGCGGTGATGTCGGTGGCGCCGATCGAGAAGAAGCCGTGGCCTTCGGCGAGTTGATTGCCATCGAGGACGATCTGCTCCGGAGTGTCTTCAGTGGCGTTGGGGGCACCGTGGGTGCGGCAGTGGATTGCGTATTGCTTGCCTTCTTCGGTGCGGGAGTAATACCACCATGCGCCATCCGGATATGGAACCGAAACGTCGGTCTGCTTGATGTGGCTAAGCATCTCATTATAAAGGCTCTCGCGGAGTGCCTCGAGCGGGGCCATGACTGCCTGGGCATAGGCATTTTCGGCTTCGAGATAGGCGGTGACTTCGGGATTCTCCTTTTCGCGCAGCCAGGCGTAGTCGTCTGTGAGTTCGGCGCCGTGCAGGGAGGTCTGGGTGTGGTGCTTGCGGGCGATGGGCGGCGGGAGGGGCTTATGGGTCATTTGCTTCCAAGTGTAGCGGCTTGGGCGGAGGAGGCGCCGGGGGGTGTGAAACCTACCAGGAACAGTGCGAAGAGGCGGCACTTTTGAATCCAAAGGCCTTCATTGGCTCTAAACCAGCTTAAATCGGGGTCCCTTGTTTACCGATATGGTACTATGTAAGATTTACAAGTCATTCATTAATATGCGCTTATTTGCGCGGTTGGGTCAAAAAAAAGTGAAAAACCGCGAGAAAAATCTTTCGGGTCGCATTTAAGGCTACGGTTGGGCTCAAACGAGGGTACCTTCGGAGAACGCGATTTCTCTGTGGTCGTAACTCTCCATGAATTAAGTGTGCGCCAAAAGGTGGTAATTCAACGCAAATGGAATGGAGAATTTTTGGAACGGGGTACACGAGCTGCAGTGTGCTGTCCGCTTCGCTGTCGAGAGTTCCTCGGAGGCCTCAAGATCGAATCCGGAGCACCCGTCAGGTTGTTCGAATTTGCATTTCGGGAGACAAATTGGCCGGAAAGCGGCCTGTTTGGGCCAAAATCTGCAGAAGAGGCGCAAAAACTGCAAGTGGCAAAAGAATCAATAACATGGACTAGGCATCCGTTGATTCTATTGGCTTTTTGCGAGGGCTCAGGATGGAGTTTTTACCGCAGAAGACTAAGCAGGCTGCGGAAAAAGGCGTGTTTCAAAACGGAGTATCCCAAAAAACGTCCCTCAGGGGCTAAAGCCCGGTTGATTCCAGGCCATTTATGTACGGGCTAAAGCCCGTACCCTTCACCGGTTCGAGTTTTTCCGCAGCCTGTAAAGGCCGCCCCAGTTGAGGCGGCATTCAGGGGCCTGAACAGGCTGCGGAAAAGGGCTTGATTTCGAGAGAGATGAATATCAACCTTGCTCCGGCAACGGGTTTTGAGCGGGAGAAGGAGTGGAGTTGAGGAAGAAACATTCCCTCAAGGGCTAAAGCCCACACGTGTTTTACGGCGTTTTGTGGCACGACTGAAGTCGTTCCCTAAAAAGAAACTGGGTTCAAGTCGATGTGTGAGTTGAACAATTCAAATGGTAAGTGAGAAGAAAGTCTTTGAACAAAAGCAGCGAGTTAGCCCCCGCTAACGCGGGGTTGGCGAGTTAGCGGGCAGCAGGGATTGGCGCAGTTTCATTCCCTCGTGGGTCGGCGAAGCCAGTGGACGACTGTTACAAAGCCTTCGCCCCTACACTCTTGCCTGAGCAAGATTGATATTCATCTCGAGAGATTTGGCCCACGGGCCTTCAGCAGGGGCTAAAGCCCAGTTGATTCTTTTGGCTTTATCGGCACGACTGAAGTCGTGCCCTTTTACAAAGCCCCGGAGTTGGAGTTTTTCCGCAGCGGGTGAAGGCCCCTGCTCCCTCCGTCCAAAAGCAATGCCCGGCGAGGCTTAGAAGTGGTAGGCGACGCCGAGGGTCGGGTTGTAGATGTTGTACCACTTGTTGGTGGTGAACTGCGTATCGCTGAAGGTCGGGACCTTGGTGATCAAGCCGCGAAATTCGGCCCGAATATCGAAGCTGGGGCTCAGCTCGTAGGCGATGCCGCCGCCGTAGACGGCGCCGATCGCTGTCTGCTGTTTCACGTCCAGATTGGTGGTGCCGGAATTGCGGATGGGCAGGAAGATGAGTGCGGCCGGACCCGCCTCAAGAAACGGATTGAATTTCTTGAAGGTGAAACTGCGTACGTAGGCGGCGGAGGCTTCCTGGGTACGAGTGAGCACAACGTATGTGTTGGGGTTGGCGTAGAACTTGATCTTGTTCTGGTATGTGATTCCATAGTTTGCCTCGAGGGCGCTGGATGGAGTGAGCATGAACCGGTAGCTGACCAACAACCCATAGGCAGTATTCGAGTGGACTTGAACGGTTGTGGACGAGGCGATGAACGGCTCGATGAGCCCCGTTCCGCTGAGGCTGACGTCCTGGCGGCTTTCTTGAGCGCGGCCTGCGGCCACGCATATGGTCAACAGGAATGCAATTAAGGCGATCTTCTTCATTCGGTCCTGAACCTCACGACTGCACAACCGTCCGGCTGGCAACGAGCTTGTCGATTCCGGTGCGCCGGGTTGAACCGGGCCCCGCTCTAGGAATTGTAACTGGCCGGGGTGGGGTGAGTGGGAGTGAGGGGAGATAATCGCTGATTAGCCGGCGCGTTCCACATGGTAGTAAAACGGCGGTCCCTGCTCCTTGGCCATTGTTCTGACGGTGCGCAGAAACGCCCTGGCGGCATAAGAGAGCGTTGTTTTGCGGCGGTGAACAAGGCGCAGCACACGTTTCATCTCCAGTTCATCTACCGTTATCTGCACGAGGTCGCCGGACTCGAGCTCATGGACTACGGTGAGGTGGGGAACCAGCGCCACGCCGTTGCCCATGGCCACGAAACGCTTGATGGCCTCGATGGTGGGAAGCTCGATGCCCATATTCAAGGGCGTCCGGTAGCGCTGGAAAGCCTCGATGACCTTGCGGCGCAGCGGCGAGGTTACGTTGTGGGCAATGAAGGTCTCATCCCCGAGGTCGTTGATGGAGACGCGCTCCGCCTTGGCCAGGGGGTGATGCGGACCGACAATGAATGCGAGGCTGTCCCCATAAACTGCTATGGTGCGAAATTGCTCCGGGTCGGGGCGAAAGGAGATGACGCCCAATTCGAAGGTGCGCAAATTCAGCTCTTCCGGGACCCGGCTGGCCAACACTCGGTGCACGGTGACACTGACATGGGGAAACTCACGGCGGAATGCATCGATGGCCGGCAGCAGATACATGCAGGTGTACTCGTTTGCAGCCATTTGCAGGCGACCGCGCTGCACACTTTTTAGCTCGCCGAGGGCGCTGGTCGCCTCGCGGCGCAGGGCCACAAGGCGCAGCGCATAGTCGCGCAGCAGGACTCCGGCCGCGGTGAGGGACCCATCCCGCGAAGCCCGGTCAAAGAGCGTCTCTCCGACGGAGGCCTCGAGTTTGCGGATTACCTGGCTGACTGCCGGCTGGGTTCTATGGAGGCGCTGAGCGGCGCGAGAGAAGCTTCGCTCCTCGGCCACGGCCAGAAAGGTCTCGAGTTGACTCAGTTCCATGCATTCCTCCGGAATGCAGTGGACAGTGAACAGTTGACAGTGAACAGTTCTCTGCAACATTCAGGTTGCGAGTGCCTCGATCATATCCCGGAGCCACCTGGCGACTACGAGACCTGGCACTGATCACCGTTCTCTGTCCACTGACCACTGTTCTGCCCACTGACCGCTTTTCACTGTCCACTGTCCACTGATCACTGTCCACTGTTCATAACTAATTCTAATGGACAACCCAAAAATAATAACATTGCCTTATACCGTGACGATGCGAGAGACTATAAGCGTCAGCAACAGGACTTCCTTGCTTAAGGCGACCATATGACAGCAATCTCAAATCACGTTGCTTTTTTTGACACTACTCTTCGGGACGGCGAGCAGTCTCCGGGCTGCAGCATGACGACGCAGGAAAAGCTCACCATGGCCCACGCGCTCGAGGATCTGGGCGTGGATATTATCGAAGCGGGATTCGCCATGGCCTCCGAGGGCGACTTTGCGGCCATCGCAACGATTACCCAGGCCATACGCAAGCCACGCATCGCGTCACTGGCGCGTGCGAAGAAGGAAGACATTGAAATGGCCGCGCGCTCCGTGCAGTTTGCTGACCGCGCGCGCATTCACGTCTTCCTCGCTTCCAGCGATCTGCATCTGGAATACAAGCTCAAGATGGGCCGGGCGGAGGCGCTCGACCTTACCGCGGAGTCGGTGCGCCTGGCGCGCACGTTCGTGGACGATGTGGAATTCTCTCCGGAGGACGCTACCCGCTCGGACCGCGACTTCCTGGTGGAGATGGTGCGTGTGGCAGTTGAGGCTGGAGCTACAACGATCAACATGCCTGACACAGTGGGCTATAGCACGCCGGAAGAATATGGGCGGATGTTCGTCGAGGTTCGTGAGCGCGTTCACGCCGTCGACGCGGAGGGGGTTGTTCTCTCTTCGCACTGCCACGACGATCTGGGTCTGGCGGTCGCCAATTCGCTGGCCGGCGTGCGCGCCGGCGCTCGCCAGGTCGAGTGNNGCACCATCAACGGCATTGGCGAACGAGCCGGCAATGCAGCGCTGGAAGAAATTGCCGCAGCACTTTACGTGCGCGGCGACCGCTATGGCGTCAGCACCGGGATCAAGCTGGAAAACCTGTATTCCACGAGCCAGGTGCTGGGCCAGATCATCACGTTCCGGCCTTCGCCGAATAAGGCGATCGTGGGCGACAATGCCTTTGCTCACGAGTCCGGCATTCACCAGCACGGCATGTTGGCCAACCCGCTGTGCTACGAGATTATGACGCCCGCACTTGTGGGAGTAGCAAAGACGCATCTGGTCCTGGGCAAGCACTCCGGCCGCGCGGCCTTGCGTCATCGGCTGGAGCAGTTGGGCTTTACTCTGTCTCGCGAAGAGTTGCAACATACCTACTACAGGTTTGTTGCCATGGCCGATCGGAAGAAGAACATCTACGACCAGGACCTGGTGGGTATCGTGCCGGATCAGATTCGCGAGAAGCGGCGCGAGCCGGTGTCGGAACTGGACTGAGCAACCGCCCGCAGGGGCTAAAGCCCAGTTGATTCAATTGGGTTTTTTCGGCACGACTGAAGTCGTGCCCTGTTACAAAGCCTGAGAAAGGGAGTTTTTTCGCAGCCTGTAAAGCCCCGTTGATTCAAATCGGTTTTTGCGGCACGACTGAAGTCGTGCCCTGTTACAAAGCCTAAGCGATTGAGTTTTTCCGCAGCCTTTCAGAGGTCCTGAGTTTCGTTTTTCTATGGATCGTACGATTCGCGGTTCTTGAACTGATTGAGAAGTACTTGAGACAAAAGGGAGAGTAAGGATGAAGTTGAAAGTTCTGGTAACGCCCGGTGACGGCATCGGCTCGGAAGTCATCAACGAAGCGGTCGGTGTGCTCAAGGATGTAATGGCAGCCGGCGGCCACACTTTGGAGTTGGATTTCAAGCGCATTGGCGGCGTGGCAATCGTTGCCGACGGCACGCCTCTGCCGGCCGACACCCTGGCTGCTGCGCTGGAGTCCGATGCGGTTTTTCTGGGCGCTGTGGGCGGCAACGAGTTTGAGGCACTCTCCCCTGACAAGCGACCCGAAGCCGGCTTGCTGGGGTTGCGCGCGGCTTTGGGCGGATTCGCTAATCTTCGGCCCACCTTTGCTTTCAAGGAGACCGTTGTCAACAGCCCGCTTAGGCCGGAGATCATCGACGGGACAGATATCCTATTTGTGCGCGAACTGCTGGGCGGGCTCTACTATGGCCAGCCCCGCGGCTGGGACCGCGCCAAGGGAGAGGCCTTCAACACCATGTACTACAAGCGCGATGAAGTGGCCCGCGTGGCCCGAGTCGCCTTCAAGCTGGCGCAGAAGCGGCGCAAGAAGCTGACCAGCGTGGACAAGGCCAACGTGCTTGAAGTGTCGCAAATGTGGCGCGCCACGGTGATCGAGGTGTCGGCGGAATTTCCCGATGTGACCCTCGAGCATCAATATGTCGATGCCATGTCGATGCACTTGATGAATCGTCCGCGCGACTTCGACGTTGTGGTCACCGAGAACACCTTCGGCGATATTCTCAGCGACGAATCCGGCGTGATCACTGGCTCCCTGGGCATGTTGCCCTCGGCCACCATCGGCGGAAAGATCAATTTGTACGAACCGATCCACGGCTCCGCGCCCAACAGCGCCGGCAAGAACAGCGCCAATCCCATGGCCACCATTCTGACCGCGGCCATGCTTCTGCGCCATACGGCGGGCCTTGACCAGGAGGCAGCGGTCATCGAGAAAGCCGTGCGCAGAGTTCTTGAACTGGGCTTCAGAACGCGCGACCTGGTGCGGCACGGCGCAGAAGGGTATACGGTCCTTTCGACATCTGATATGGGCGCGAAGGTGCGCGAGACGGTGAAGACGCTGCTGGTGAGCGCGTAGGTTGAACGGCGCCTTTCGGGGTTCGAGGTATCCCACCCTTGCCGCGCGGCAAGGATGGGGCACCCAGCGTGGTTGAAAGAACGGAGACGCAGGTCCTTCGACTTCGCTTCGCTCCGCTCAGGATGACAAGAAATAAGGGATACGACGAACTGAGACAAGGGTGATGGATGAGTTCTGAGCCGAAGACTCTATTTGAAAAGGTATGGGAGCAGCACGTAGTTGTGGAGCCGAAGGGCGAGCCCACCATCGTGTACATCGATCTGCAATTGCTGCACGAGGTTACTTCGCCTCAGGCGTTTGAAGGGCTACGGCTGGCCGGCCGCAAGGTGCGCTGCCCTGACCGCTGTGTCGCGACTGTGGATCACAACGTGCCCACGACGATTGAAGGCCGGCTTAACATCGTTGACCAGATCGCTGCAATTCAAATCGCCACGCTGCGCAAGAACTGCGCCGAATTCG
>PLZC01000059.1 GCA_003151985.1 Acidobacteriaceae bacterium | reverse complement strand
TTCGGTAAGTCCACCAATGTCCCAATCCATCGAAACTCGTCAACTTATCCCGGTGTACACAGCTTACGGACTGGCAGCACCGCACGTGAAGTTCCTGGAGCACCGTTCCCACACCGCTCCTGTCAGCACTTTACACTGCCATCGAAGCGGAGTAAATTTTCATCGTACGTAAAACATGATGATTGTGGAAGTTGAAAGAAGTTCGGTGGGGGCTTCTACCCGGAAAATGCGGGCGAAGCTCGTGCTTAAAGAAAGTCTGAAGAAGTCGATGTCTTGAGAGGGCACGGTGTGAGCCGTGCCGCAAATCCAAGAAAGTGAATGTGGGCTCTGGCACCTAAGGGAATGCGGAGACCCCAATCGAAACTTAATCAGAAGTTCCCTAATCAGGAGGAGACGCAAATGTTCAACAAGTTTTGGGTAGTGCTACTTGTAGGGATTTGCTTGGTACTATACGCACCGGCACAGACCACGAACGGACTTATAACCGGGGTGGTAACGGATTCCACTGGAGCCTCCGTGTCCGAGGCCCAGATCACCGTGATCCAACAGGGAACAAGTATTACCAGGAGCACAACCAGCGACAACTCAGGCACCTACATCATTCCCCAATTGTCTCCTGGGGTCTACAAAATCACGGTGACAAAGCAGGGGTTTGCATCGGTTAGCCACGACAATGTTGAACTCCAGGTGAATCAAAGCGTTACCCTTGGCGTTCAGCTTGGAGTGGCATCCGCAACCGAAACCATTGAAGTCACCACAGCGCCGCCCATGCTGAATACAACCTCGTCTACGCTTAGCGAAGTCATCGGGCATGAGGAAACCGTGGACTTGCCGCTCAATGGGCGCGAATTCACGCAACTCACTCTTTTGACACCAGGAGTGGCTCCAGTACAAAACGGGCAACAGAACGCATTCACCGTGGCCCTTGGCTCCGGCGGCATCAGTCCTTCAGTTAATGGACAGCGCGGGGAACAGAATAACTTCACGATGGATGGCATCCTGAATAATTCGGTGTTTACGAATGTCTGGGTGATCGCACCGCCGCCCGACGCCATCCAGGAATTCAATGTCCAGTCGCACATTACGGATGCCCAGTTCTCGATCAGTTACGGAGCCAACATCAATGTCGTAACCCGCTCGGGAACCAATAACTACCATGGCGCCGGCTGGGAGTTCATACGCAATAGCGCACTGGACGCCCAGACCTTTCCTGACACCCAGCGGCAGCCTTACCGGCAAAACCAATACGGTCTCTATCTTGGCGGGCCGGTCACGATCCCGCACGTGTACGATGGCAAGAACAAAACCTGGTTCTCCGGATACTGGGAAGGATTCCGCTCCGTACAATCCTTCACACAACTGTCCAGCGTACTCACAGCTGCCGAAATTGGCGGCGACTTCAGTGGAATCATGGGGACCACTCAAATCGGAACAGACAGCCTGGGCCGGCCGGAATACGCCAACGAAATCTACGATCCCACCACCAGCCGTCCCGATCCCAACAATCCGGGAAGCTATATCCGTGATCCATTCCCGAACAATACCATTCCCAAGGCGCAACGCAACAATGCCAGCCTGGCGATTCTCGAAAAGTTCTATCCCACCGACGCCAACATGGGCGTTCCGGAGGGCACCCTGCCCAACTACAGGTGGTCCGGCCGCGTGAATGTTCTGAGCGACGTCTTTGGATTCCGGGCAGACCATCAAATCACCCAGAACGACACCCTCTTTGCGCGCTTCAATCGTTCCAATCAAAACAAACTCTCTCCGGAAGGGCTTCCCACATACAACCATTCGCTGCGTAATTACGGGCAGCAAGCCGCTCTGGGATACACGCACATTTTCAATCCCAAAACCATCCTGAACTTCCGCTACGGGTACTCGTATGTGAATTATGCCTCCAGCGACCAGGCTTGGGGAGCGGACTTCAGTAACTCGATCAACTTCACACAAGCCGCCCCTGCGCACGATGGGATCGCGATGGGTCCGCAAATCGGAATAGCGAATGGTTTTACCGGCACAAGTCAATTTGCCATCCCGCTCGGTCCCATCGAGACCATGGATTATCACGCGGATCTATCCAAGGTGGTCGGCCACCATACCATGAGCGCTGGAGCCATGTACTATCACTTGCGCAGCTATGACGACGGTTGGGGCGCGAGCATGAACTTCCAGCAGAATGGCACCGCTCAAGACGCCACCGCGGGCCCCACCGGCTATGGCGCCGCCAGCTTCCTGCTTGGTGTCCCAGACGCTTACTATCCCTGGCTGGGGAACACCGGGGCAGACCAGGTTGTAAGCTGGTACGGCCTCTATGCCCAGGACCAGTGGCAGATGACGAAAAAGCTGGTGGTCACGGCCGGGATGCGGTGGGACTATGTAACCCCCCCGAATTACCACAAAATCGTCTCCGGACTGGACGTACTGACCGGAAAGTTCTTTGTCACCGGCGCAGTTCCGCCGTATTTTTCCGCAGCCAATGCACCGAGCGGAATCTTCAACCCTCAGTACAACGGTTGGGAGCCCCGCCTCGGCGCTACTTACCAGGTGCTCGACCGCACTGTAATCCACGCGGCCCTCGCAATGCTGGATGACCACAACAATACGTTGGTGCAGGAAAACCAGAACGTCCGTCTCTCCTGGCCCAGCGGAGCCGCATTAAACATCACGAGTTTGGATCTTGGCGTGCCGCAAGCCTACCTCGATAGCCTTCCCTCGGCCACGTCGCTCATTGGAGCGGGGATAGCGCCCTATTGCAGCTATGGGGCCAATCCGAACAACAAGATCCCCTATGCCATCGAGTACAACCTTGGCGTTCAACAGCAACTGCCAGGGAACATGGCTCTCAAGCTTGACTATGTCGGCTCTATTGGCAGGCACGGATATATCGTGCCGGAAGCAAATACAGCCACCACGCCGGGCCCCGGGCCCATCTCTGCACGGCAGCCCTTTGCGCAGTATGGCGGGCCATTCTCTTTCTCCTGGAACGAGCAGCCGTCCGAATACAATGGCATGCAAGTCGAGTTGCAGAAGACATTGTCTTCGGGTTTGTACTTCATGGCGTCCTATACGTGGTCGAAGTCCCTGGACTGGCAATCCGATCCCTATGACAACGCTGAACCAAACTTTTACAACTTGAAGGCAGACTGGGGTCCGTCGACCTTTAATCGGGGCCAGATGTTTGTCTTTAGCAGTATCTATCAACTGCCGGTGGGAAAGAATAAGCCATTCCTTTCCGGCGCAAACGCCTTCACCCGGACAGTATTGGGAGACTGGAGTCTGGGCGGGATTCTCAGCATGAACTCCGGCGCTCCGTTCAACGTGTATGCAAGCGGGGACGTCGCGAACACAGGTGGACCAAACCAGAGAGCGCAAAGGACCGGCGAGGCTCCCTATAACGTCACCGGAGGACAAAATCACCTTCATTGGTTGAATACCGCGGCCTTCGCTCAGCCTACCGCGTTCACTTTTGGCAACGAGAGGAGAAACGACATGGTGGGCCCGTCGTTCAAAAATGTGGACGTTAACTTGTCAAAGAATTTCCACCTGTACGAGTCGTACGCATTGCAATTCAGGTCGGAATTCTTCAACGCTCTGAATCACACCAACTACGGGAATCCCGATAATGGAGTCCTGGACGGAGGGTTCGGGCAGATAAATGGCACGGCGAATTCCGGACGCCAGATTCAGTTTGCGCTTAAACTGAGTTTCTAACTGGTTAACTCAACGAGAGGTCCACAGCTTGTTGTGGACCTTTCATTTTGGAATCACATTTCAGGCGCAAATACTGGAGGAGTTGAAGATGAGTACGCAGGTCGTAAGAAGACTTAAGTGTGTTTATGCGCTGTTGCTGGTTGTTCTTGTAGCTTCCCAGCTACGTGCCGCCCCGCCAGAGAGCGGCACGAAATCGCCGGTGTTCCGAATCGGGGCATTTGATCGCTCCTCCGCTGAGTTTGCGTCGGGGAACCCGAAAGAGAAGGTCAACTTCGTCGTCTCAAAGAGCAATCCAACAAAGGACTGGTTCAGTGTTCAGCCGGCGGCGTTGGAATTGACGAGCAAATCCCAGGAAGTGAACATCGCCACTACCCCGCGCGCCATCACATTCTCGCTGGAGCGTTCGCCGGCTGAATATTATGAGCTTCACGTTGCCCTGCTGGTCGAAAGTGCCAGCGTGCCAACGTTAAAGGTCGGGATCAATGGCAATAACGGAGTATTCTATCTTCATCCGATACTCGATTATAGTAATGGCGACCAGGTAGACTCCTTCTATCCTGCATCCTCCTCCGCGGACGTTGAGTTTGGTTTTCCTGGAAGTTATCTGCGAATCGGGGCAAACACTATCACCTTGCAAGTGATTGAAGAGGCAGAAGCAGCGGTTCCCGATGCAGGGGTCAATTACGACGCCATTGAACTTGATAGTGCTTCACGAAAGGCGGACTTGCAATCCGTTTCAGCGGAACTTGTTCCCACAATCTTTTTCCAGCAGCGGAATGGCGCGCTGGCGGAAGCTGTAGATGCCTTCATCCGCTACAGCAAACCGGTAAAGTCCGGCAGTAGCGTCGACCTCACAATTGGCAACAAGCACTATCACTCCGATGTGCGGAGTGGCCATGACTTTGGCGAAGAGAAGGTACAGTTCCAGGTATCAGAATTTGAACCGCAGGCCCAGGCTCGCCTGGTGATAAAGATCAACGGGCGGGAAACGCACTACGACCAACGAATTGACCCGAAGAAGAAGTGGACCATATTTATTGTCCCCGAGATCCATGTCGATGTAGGCTATTCAGACTACCAGCCGAAGGTTGCCGCCATCCAGAGCCGAGCGATTGACGAAGCGATGGACATGACAGCTCAACACCCGGATTTTCGCTTCAGCCTGGATGGCGAATGGGATCTTCAACAGTTTCTTGACACGCGCTCCGACGCCCAGCAGAAGCGGGCGATTGAGGCCATGCAGAAGAAGCAACTGTTTGTGCCTGCCCAATATGCCAGTTTGCTCACCGGAATTCCCTCGACAGAGACGCTGATCCGCTCGCTGTACCCGAGCGCCAACATTGCCAGAAAATATGGAACGCCGTTCGACTATGCCAATATCACCGACGTTCCTTCGTATTCCTGGTCATATGCTTCCATCCTGGCGTCCGCCGGAATTCCATATCTTGCCGTCGCAAGCAATAACTATCGGGCTCCGGCATTATTGCAGGGCCGTCTCAATGAAAATTCCCCTTTCTGGTGGGTTGGCCCGGATAATAAGCGGGTGTTGCTCTGGTACTCACGCATTTACCAGCAGATGCAGATGTTATTCGGGCTCCCTCCGGTGTTGTCGGCGGGACGCGACACCTTGCCGCTGTTTCTTCAAATGTACGAGCATCCGAACTACCACGCTGACGCTGTCCTCCTCTACGGCACTCAGGTAGAGAATACGGATCTCTTTCCGCAGCAGGCGGAGTTGGCCGGGAAATGGAACAGCACTTATGCCTATCCACGCCTGCAGTACGCGGGCTTCCATGAAGCATTGGAAACTGTGCAGAAGCAGTTTGGCGATAACATTCCCACCGTCCGGGGGGACGGCGGGCCGTATTGGGAGGATGGCGCCGCTGCCGATGCCCACTATCTAGCTATAGAGCGCTGGAATGAAGCGCGGGGGCAGACAGCGGAGAAGCTAGCCACCCTGGCGTCGCTGCTGAATCCGGTGCTTAAGACAAACACAGCGGAGCTTAGCCAGATGTGGACCGATATGGTGTTGATGGATGAGCACACATGGGACTCGTATAACAGTGTGACTGACCCAACAACCATGGAAACGGTTGACCAACTTGCAGTGAAAGATCAATATGCGATCAATGCCGCAGCTCGGGTGGACTTTGTGACCCGGCGCAGCATGGCAAACCTTGTAAATGGCATTCCGGCCGGCCCGGGAAGCTTGATTGTTTTCAATACACTGAACTGGAAGCGAAGCGGATCGGTCTCAATTGATCTGAATAAGGGTGACGAAATTGTCGACGCACTCACAAATGAGCCAGTTCCCCACGAAGTGCTCTCTAATGGAAGCGATTCCCAACACGTTCGCTTCCGGGCAGAAGATGTCCCGCCCACGGGCTACAAGGTTTATTCGATGCGGCAAACGCAGAAGGTCGCTCCAGTCTCCGAGCCGCAGCAGAGCGCATCGCTTGAGAGCACATATTACAAGGTGCAGCTCGACCCTGCGACTGGGGCGGTCCGCAGCATCTATGACAAGCAGCTTCAGCGGGAGCTGGTAGACCAGAATAGCCCCTATCGCTTTGGTCAGTATCTTTATGTTACTGGCGGCGACAAGGCCCCTAACACCATTCTTCAGTATAGCCACGTTTACCCAAATGCCGAGTTGGAAGTACATCCCTCACATGACGGCAAGATCGTTTCAGTGGTGCGCACTCCATCAGGACAAGTCGCTCATCTCGAGAGTCAGAACCTGAACACGCCGGCGATCAAAACTGAGATCCGCCTTTTCGACCACGAAAAGAAGATCGAGTTTGTTGAAGATATCGACAAGAATGAGGTTGTTACGAAGGAGGCCGCGTACTTTGCGTTTCCTTTCGCCGCCAAGCAGCCTCAGTTCCAATATGAAATTCAAAATGGCGTTGTCGATCCGGCAAAAGACATGTACCCGGGTGCCGGGCATGAATGGTTTACCGTGCAGCACTGGGTTTCTGAGCAGCAGGACGGGGTATCGGGTACCGTGATGCCGCTGGACGCGCCACTGGTTACATTGGGCGATATCAACCGTGGTCAATGGCCGGAAAAGTTCGGCGAGCGGCCAGGGACCATATTGTCCTATGTGATGAATAACTACTGGGATACCAATTATCGCGCCGGTCAAGGAGGACATTTTAGCTTCCACTATGTGGTTACAAGTGCGGCCGCGACGAATCCTGCTGATTTGAGCCGTATGGGTTGGGAAGAGATAACTCCTCTGGAAACGGACATTGTTACTACCCAGGACAAGGCTGTCAGCGTGGCCGCAGAGGGTCAATCGAATGGAGGAGTTCAGCCTTCCGGCAACAGGCCGAATCTGAACTCTCCAGTGAGTCTTGACGGAAAACAACAACACTTTCTCGAAGTAGAAGATCCAAACGTCCTGCTGGAAACATGGAAACCTGCCGAAGATGGGAACGGAACCGTTATGCGCTTTCTTGATTTTGGTGGCACGGAACGCACAGTGACAGTTCGCATTCCAAATCTGAGTTTGGACCATGCTTGGCAAACTGACGCCGTAGAGAGGGGTCAAACGGCACTGTCGATAGCTTCAGATGGCCAATTCCAGTTCACCATGCACCCGCACGAAATCGTAACAATACGAGTCGTAGAACGGAACAAATAGAGAAGTTCTGCGATCAAGCTAATCTGGGGCTTGATGAAACGTCTTGATGGTGTCTGGGCTTGGGCGGCCATGCCCGAGCCCAGACACCCCCAACAGCTTATTGCACAAGCCGCGCCACCATGCGCTTTCGATGACGCACTGGATTCTTATTGCGGGATGTTGGCAACTGCATTGCGCATTGGCCGGCATGAACGATCACCCGGATCCACTCGGAAAGCACAGGACCTTCGTCGGTACTAGTGCCGTGACCGCTTGAATG
>PLZC01000184.1:15277-15535 GCA_003151985.1 Acidobacteriaceae bacterium | reverse complement strand
CGCGCACCCGCCCCACCGACTGCGGCCGATCGTAGTTCCAGCCGAGCGAACCCGTCGAGGTTAGGAATTCACGGCCTCCCACCTTGTCCGATGCAAGGTCTGGGTACGCCGGAGCACGGAACAGGGGTGCAGACCCTTGAGTGGGCGGCTCTGCATTCGTGTTCTCCCAGCTTTCAGTGGATGGGCTGTTCGCGGCATCATCGGTGCGGACCAGCACTGGAATGGGCAGAAACGGCTCAAGAAACGCCTTGCAGGCCA
>PLZC01000184.1:0-15250 GCA_003151985.1 Acidobacteriaceae bacterium | reverse complement strand
TAGAGCAGCGCGCCCTTGGCGTGCAGAATGTCTGCGATCTTGTGAATCTCGTTCTCAAAAACCCCCAGGGTCGAGGGGTTGGTCAGCATCAACGCGGCCGTGTCCTCATCCACTTGCCGAGCCAGTGCTTCAAGATCGATGCCCCCATCGGCGTTCGACTTCAGATTCTCCACCGTGTAGCCGCAGATGGCCGCCGTCGCAGGGTTTGTTCCGTGCGCCGAGTCGGGGATTAGCACCTTGCGCCGCGCATTGCCCTGCGACTCATGCCATGCGCGAACCAGCAGAATACCGGTAAATTCGCCGTGGGCTCCCGCTGCCGGCTGCAGCGTAATGGCGTCCATGCCGGTGATGTCCAGCAGGCAGCGCTGCAGCAGGTCGATGATTTCGAGAGCGCCCTGCGCCAGCGAGTCGGGCCGATACGGATGCGCCTCGGCGAGCCCTTCAATGCGCGCCACCAGTTCATTCACCCTCGGGTTGTACTTCATCGTGCACGAACCCAGCGGATACATCCCAAGGTCGATGGCATAGTTCCACGTGGAAAGCCGCGTGAAGTGCCGGATGATCTCGATCTCGCTCAGCTCCGGCAGCTCGCCCGCCACCTTCCGGTGCGCTTCACCCAGCAGCATTGCCGCATCCACTTGGGGCACGTCAAGCGGCGGCAGCATGTAAGCCCGCTTGCCGGGCGAGGATTTCTCAAAGACCAGCGCCTCATTCTGCGTCTGGTGCGGACGAACTTTGCCGGTGGTCTTGGAACCCGGGATTTCGGAAGATGCCATTATTTACCTCGCTGCAATTTGCCAGGAAGAACCTGGCCGTTACCGAATGCTGAAAGACTCTCCCCACTGCTGCTTTGGAATAGGGCCCCACCGGCTTCTCCGATCCGCGATGGATGAAACCGGCGCTCTCCACTTCAGGCAGGACGGAGGGAGCAGGGGCCTTTAGGCCCCTGAATACCGCCTCAATTTCGATGGCCTTTAGGCCCGGGCCCGGGCTTTACAGGCTGCGAAAAGAGTCGTGGCCAAAAGTAAAACCCTCACGCCTCGACAAGTCCGGCCGCAAGCACCCTCGCCGCCGTATCGATGTTCTCGCGCGTCACCATCTCTGTCGCGCACCACAGTGTGGCGTTGCCCAGTTCGGGATACCAGCGGCTCAGTTCGATGCCGCCAACAATTTTCTCATCCAACAGCCGCTTGCCCCACAGCGCCGGGGCCTCTTCAGTCCGGAGCACGAACTCGTTGAAGCGGGGCGCGCCTGTGAACAGCAGCTTTGCCCCCTGTTGCGCCGCCAGCGTTCGGGCCGCGTAGTCCGCCTTGGCCAGGTTGTGTTCGGCCAGTTCGCGAATCCCTTCCTTGCCGTAAACCGTTAGGAAGATCGTAGCCATCAGCGCCACCAGAGCCTGGTTGGTGCAGATGTTCGAGGTGGCTTTCTCGCGCCGTATATGCTGCTCGCGCGTCGAGAGGGTCAGCACGAATCCGCGGTTCCCGTTGCCGTCCACGGTTTGACCCACCAGCCGCCCCGGCATCTGGCGAAGATACTGCTCCTTCGCCGCGATAACTCCGCAGAATGGGCCGCCGTAGCTGAGCGCCACGCCGAACGACTGCGCTTCCATGCTCACAATGTCCGCCTCGACCGGAGGCCGCACAACGCCGAGCGAAACCGCCTCGGCAATCGAAACAATCAGCAGCGCGCCCTTCGCGTGAGCGATAGCCGCAATCGCCGGAATGTCCTCGACAATGCCGAAGAAGTTCGGGCTCTGCACCAGGACCGCCGCAGTCTCCGCGGTCACCGCAGTCTCAAGTGCGTTCAGGTCCACCCGTCCCGTCTCGGCATCGTAGCCAACCAATGTCGAAGGCATGGCCTGGTGCTGCGCATAGGTGGCCATCACTTCGCGGTATTCCGGGTGAACCGTCGCCGCCACCACGGACTTGTCGCGGCCCGTGACGCGCATCGCCATCCTCACCGCCTCGGCCGCGCCCGTTGACCCGTCATACATGCTGGCGTTGGCCACATCCATGCCGGTCAGCTCTGCAATCATCGTCTGGAACTCGAAGATGGCCTGGAGGGTGCCTTGCGTGATCTCGGCTTGATAAGGCGTGTAGCTGGTGAGAAATTCGCCACGCTGCACCAGCGAGTCGATAATCACCGGCCGATAGTGCCGATAAGCGCCCGCGCCGAGGAAGCTGGCGTAGCCGGTTGCGTTCTTGGCCCCGGCGGCCTTGAAGTAGTCGATGATTTCGCTCTCCGCCTGCTGGCGGGGTACGTCGAGGTCGCGCGTCAGGCGGTATTCAGCCGGGATGACCGCGAATAGATCATCGATGGATGCAACGCCGATTTCGGCCAGCATAGCCAGTCGTTCGGCAGGCGATTTGGGAAGATAGCGCATTTCAGCTTCTAGCCTCTAGCTTCTAGCTTCTAGCTAGAAGCCCGGTTGAGCAGGCTGGATTGCGGCCTGCCGAGAGAAAATGATCCGTTCGTAGATGCGGCTTGTAACCCCGATGGCCAAGCTAGAGGCTAGAAGCTGGAAGCTAAAGGCTGCCTTTCAGCTTCCCGACTCCTCGGCAATGAACGCCTCATAAGCCTTGTCGTCGAGCAGGCCGGCGACCTGGGTTGGATCGTCTACTTCCACTTTGATGATCCAGGTCCCGTGCGGGTCCTCATTGATTTTGTCCGGCGAGGTTTTCAGCAAGTCGTTGATGGCGGTCACCTTTCCCGTTACAGGCGAAAAAAGATCGCTGACGGCTTTCACGCTCTCAACCGATCCAAAGGTCTCGCCGGCGGTAACCCGGTCGCCCACCTTGGGCGCGTCCACATACACAATGTCGCCAAGCGAGTTCTGCGCGTAGTCGGTGATTCCGATGGTGCCGACGTTGCCGGCGAGCTTTATCCATTCATGCTCACGGGTGTAACGATAGTCTGCGGGGTAGTTCATGGCGAAGCGGCTCCTCTAAAGAAAATTTTGCGATGCGACCTTTCAGTGTACGACCTCTGACGGCGGGATAGGGGCGGTGCGAAACCAGACCACGGCCTCAATCCGATGGTTCATGCGATTGCCTCGGACCATTGGCCATCTTTCTGGCGTCCGGTTTCTACCATTGTCGAGTAGCCCCGGGGAATTTCACCCCGAGGCCCTCACGGGTAGGGTCGGGAGCAGGCGCGCGCATGTTAGGCGCCGGTGGTGATTCCATCGCTTTCGCAAGGGGCCGCAGTCCGGCAAGCATAGTCACGTTTCCAGCTCCCGCCACGTCAAACGCAGCGTGCGGGTTTCCCGCACTGCGCTTTCCATTCCGACTCGATTTCAACCGTGCCGATTTTCCCGTTCCGTAGTGCAGAAAACTGGACCATGGGCAGGTGGCCCACCTTTTCGTCGTCTGCCACTTTCGTAGCCCAAAATCTGAGGGTGCCCCATCCTTCGCTTTTTTCTGGCGAAGGGTGGGATTCACTGCGGCCCCCTTGCCAGCTTTTTGTCTTTTTCCCGTCTCTGTGCTGTCCATTCCGACTCGATTTCAACCGTGCCGATTTTTCCCGTTCCGTAGTGCAGAAAACTGGACCATGGCCAGTCTTCCGGCTTCTCCACGAGTCCACGCTTTACCGGGTTGCGGTGCATGTATCTCAACTTTTCCACTCGCTTCAACTCGGAATGCACGTTGAAGTCGTAATACCGCCGTTGCCAGAAATGAATCTCTCCAGCGCTCTTCAGCTTCCTTGAGGTCTTCTGTTTCAGGACTTGGATGGCGATTGCCAGTGACGAAACATGGGGCTCCCCTACAAGCAGGTGGACATGCTCGGGCATCAACACATATCCGGCGACTACAAATTCGTAGCTTTGACGAACCGATTCGAGTTCGTGCTCGAAGACCTGATAGGCCCCTGGCTGGGCTACAGCGGCTGTCTTTGAAAACAGCTGAAGGTTAGAAAGTGGAATACGCCGCACTCTTGATAACGAACGAGACCCTTCGGCATGGTGGGAGAATTCTACAGGGAAAGAGGCTGGGCGGAGGTTCGTGGTCTCCCACCCTTCGCTAGAAAAAAGCGAAGGATGGGGCACCCAGCATTTGTGGTGATTCAAAGGGTGGGCCACCCGTCTGAGTGGAGGTTTGTGGTCTCCCACCCTTCGCTATAAAAAAGCGAAGGATGGGGCACCCAGCTTCTGTGGTGATTTGAAGGGTGGGCCACCCGCCACCCGCAGTTTTGGGCTACGGCAGCCCTAAAACTGCAACTTGGCTCCGAACTGAATCTGCCGTGAGGTGGTCGATGTGGCTGTTACCAAGCCTGCAGTGGGCGAGACTCCCGATGTCGCCGACGTGTAGACGACCTCGTTCGGCGTGGAGAAGTTCGTGTGGTTGAGGATGTTGAAGAACTCGGCCCGGAATTGGAGCCCGATCCTCTCCGTGATGTGAGAGTCCTTGAATACGGAGAAGTCGAGTTCCGAAAGGCCCGGTCCCGTGAGCGGATCACGCGAAACGTTGCCGTAGGTTCCGGACGCAGGCGGAAGGAACGCCAGCGGATTGAAATACTGGCTCGCCGTGCGCGGATAGAGACTTCCGTGAAAGTCAGGATTCCAGTTGGGCCGCACCGGATTGCGCGTGTCGCCGTTTCCCGTGGGGTTGTATCCGAGTTGTGGAGAAAAAGGAAAGCCGGTTTGCACATTGACAATGGCGCTTGCGGTCCAGCCCGCGGTTGCGAAGCGCACCGGCGCCGAAGCCTTCGCCAAGAGTCGGTGATGCGGCCCGAACGGCAGTTCATAGCTTCCGTGGATCGAGGCCGCCTGGCGAACATCCGTTGCCGCCGGTCCCCAGTCCAACTTGGGGCGAAGCGGAAACTCGACAAAAGCCGGCGTGTTGCCGCTTACGCTCGTGTTCCACGCCGAGCCATCGTCGAGATTCTTCGAATACGTATAGTTGCCCCGGAATTGAATGCCGCCGCCGAACGAGCGCCGGACATCGACAAGCAGAGAATTGTAGAGTCCCACTCCCTGCGAGACCCAGGAGGTGGAGTTGGCCAGCGAGGGATTCGCGTTCTGCGAGCCGCTGGGATAGAAGGCCGTTCCATCGGCCAGGAACGTGGGCACAGGCTCGTTCATATCTTCTGAGAGAATCTGGTGGTAACTATGCGAGCCCACATAGCCGACGGTGAGCGAAGTGTGCGGTGCAATCTCCTGTTCCACGCGCAGGCTCCAGGTGAGCACCGCGGGAGTGGCAATGTCGGTCTGCACATTGCTCGGCGAGACGAGCGAACCAGCGGGAGGCGGCATTCCCGGCGTGATGTTCAGCTTGGAGACCGCGATGTTCTTGATCGATTCGGCGGTGTTGAACGGCGCCGTCTGGTCGAGCCGGTAGTCCAGCGTGTCGAGCAGACCGTGGTACAGGCCAAAGCCGCCGCGCACAGCAGTTTTCCCATTGCCCCAAACGTCCCACGCGAAGCCGACCCGTGGCCCCGGCAGGAATTTGGCGCGGTTGTTGCTGAGCGCCGACCCGCCTACGACCGGCTCGGTCTGCAATACGCCATCAACCAGGAGATAGTTGGATGCCCTGCCTTGCGCTTCATTCCAGCCGTTGGTCGACTCTGATCGGAAGCCCGCTCGAATTTCAAGTCTCGGCGAAACCTTCACGGTATCCTCGATGAATCCCGCGCCCTCCAATGAGCGCCAGCCAAGTTCGGTTGGCGACGGAACCACCGTGAAGGTCTTCACCTTTCCTTGCAGAAACGACTGCAATGTGCTGAACGACGCTTGTCCGTATTGGGACTGCGCCAGCAGGTCGTTGGACTGGATGCGCTGCAGCCACGCGCCCGCTTCGATTTGATGCCGGCCATGCGACCAATAGAAATGGTCGTCCAGCGTGAAGAGGTTGCGCGACGCTTTATTGTTGCTGCCCACATTGTCGCCTGCCTGCGTAATCTGCGATGCGCCGTTCGAGGCGGTGCTTCCGCTGATGACAATAGCTCCAATGGGCTTGCCGGCAACCCAGCCCGTCAAATTTACCGGCGAGTATCCGGTGAAGAAATAGCTGGCGCGTGAATAACCCACGCGTGCGGTGTTGAGCAGCGCGGGGGAAAACACATGTTGCTCTTGAAGGCTCCCTACCTGCTCGCGCAGGCTCTCGTTGACAAGGCTCAGGGGATTCTGCGACGGGGTGTTGGCAACGCTGTCATCGATCGTATAGACGGCGAAGAGAAGATCCCTGGCTCCCAGGTTGTCGTCGAATCGCGTGGTGCCGAAGTCCTCGCGGATCTTCTGCAGTGGATGGCTGAATGCTTCGGCGATGCCGCTGCCAAATTCAGGCCCATTCGCTACCGGCCACAAGGCAAGCAGCGGCGCAACCGCGGAGTCGACGCCGACATACTTTTCGGCCCCGGAAGAGTCCGGGAGATAGCCGAGTCGAGCCTGGCTGTCCGGCACCAGGGTCACAGTACTCAATCCCCAGTTCTGCCGGAATCCCTCGTAATTGCCAAAGAGGAAGAGCTTGTTGTGGCGAATGGGGCCGCCAACTGAGCCGCCGAACTGATTGCGCTGAAATCGTGGAATCGAACCTTGGTCAAAGTAATTCCGCGCGTCGAGAGCGCTGTTACGCGCGAACTCAAAGGCCGTGCCGTGAAGTTGATTTGTCCCGGAGGTGGTCACAATGCTGACTTGCGCGCCATCGCGCTTGCCATAGCCTGCGCCGTAGGTGTCCCCGGCCACATTGAATTCTCGTACCGCATCCACTCCAAGCAACTGGCCGCTGGTTCCTCCCGGCGTCACATTAATCAGTGACGCACCGGTGTACTCGATGCCATTCAGCAGGAAGACATTGTCTTGCGGACGGCGGCCGCTGACTGCGAACATGTTGCCCACGGAGGAATTCGAGGTCCCGATGCTGCCTGAGCGCTCGTTGGTGTAATTCACCGTGGCTGGATTCAGCGTGAGCAATTCATCGTAGCTGCGGCCGTTCAGCGGCAGATCTTTCACCTCCCGCTCATCCACCAGTCCCGCTGTTTGCTGCGTTGTGGTGTTCACGCCGGGGTCCGTTGCGTTAACCTCCACCTCCTGCTGCACAGTTGCCACACCAAGCACGATATCCAGCCACAGGCTCTGACCAATGGTGAGCGTAATGCCATTGCGTTGCTGCTGAGCGAAGCCATCGTGAGTGACAAGAACCGAATAGGCGCCCACGGGAACTGAAGGTGCAAAGAAACGTCCATCGGCGCCCGTGGTAAGTTCTCGCATTGCCCCGGTTTCCAGTTGGCGCACTGTCACAGTTGCGCCCTCCAACGATGCTCCGGTAGCTTCACGGACCGTGCCGCTGATGGTGCCCCCCACAATCTGTCCGTGGGCAGCGAGAGCACCGGCGAGCAACAGAACCAACAGAACAAGGATCAGGGAATTCAGCTTCGATGCGAGTTTCATAAGGCCTCCTGAAATTCAAATAGGGATGACGCGTGGCGTGCTGGGATGAGGAAGTGAGAATCCAGGGTGGAAGATGGAAATCCATCCACGGTGCACTTTAGGATTCAGATTGGGAAAGGGTCAGCGGCTACAACAACAGCATGTCCGCCGGGAGGCGGAGACTGGGAGCCGCAGATGGGAAGCATTGAAGCTCATGCAGATACTTGTCCGTCGTACAATTGGCCCGTAATTCAGTGGCGGCCGGTGCGTTGAGCCCAAGAAACAGAAACGCCGCGCGGCAGAAGGCCGAAGCGCGGCGTTGCAGGTCTTAGCTTTGTGCGGACAACTCACCCACAATACCGGCGCGGTGCGCAACAACACGCACAACAACTCACCGGTGTGGGGCAAATGCTCACAACGATACTGTAGCGTGACTCGTAATCCCTGTCAAACTGTCGATCGGCAGTGTCCTCGGTCGGGCAGCCAGCCTTTGACCAGCCACAAGAGCGAGCCCTGACTTGTGTTGTCGATCAAGGGTGACACCCGCACTTTTGTGGTGCTTGAAGGAAGCCAGAGAAGAGTGGGCTATCCGCCTCAGAACGCGGAAACCGGCACGCGATCTGTTCTTGCGGAGCTGCTGGCGGCGAAGTAGAGGGAGACTACCGTGATGTCGTCGTTTTGGCCGAAGCGCTGGGCGGTTTGGGAGATGTATCTTGCGGACTCGTTGCTTACTTGCTGGGTGCGCTCGAAGCCGAAAAGTTCGCCGTGGGCATTTGTGGCTTCGACTACTCCATCGGAAAGAAAGACCAGGCGGTCGCCGGGGGAGAGGCGGAACGCGGCTTCTTCATAGGCCATGTTGGGGATAATGCCTAGCGGCAAATCGGGGGGGAGTTGTATCTCGCGGCCGTCGCGGTAGGGGTTTAGGTGGCCGGCGTTGGCGACGATCATCCTTCCGTCGGTGTGGATGCGGGCGCAGAGGCAGGTGGCAAAGCCGGCTACATTGTTGGCGCCGGTGCCGCTGATGGCGCTGATCATGACCTGGTTGAGGTGGTTGAGGACGGTTGCTGGATCGTGCGATAGCTCATTGCGGAGGGCTCCGACCAGGGTGCTGGCGTTCATGGCGGCGCGGAGGCCTTTGCCGCTTACGTCGCCAACGACGATGAGCAGGGAATCGTCTTTGAGGGGGAGGACCTGGAAGAAGTCTCCGCCGACGCCGAAGGCGGGCAGATAGGCGCCCTCGAGCATGAAGTTGCGGTTGGAGGGCAGTTGCGTGGGGATGAGCATGGACTGGACGCCGCGCGCGGCTTCAATTTCGGCGGCGGAGCGCTGCTCCTCCTCGCTGACCAGGATGAAGCGGTAGAGGATGACGGCGATGAGGCTGCCGAGAAAGACGAGATAGGTGATGGTGCTGGAGCTGAATTCGACGGGGCCGAGGTGGAGTACGAGATTTCTTTTGGTGGCAAAGACGATGAGGCTGTGGCTGGAGTCGGCCGCGGCGGCGAGGAAGAAGGGGATGAGCATGACTCCTGCTTCAGGCCGGCCACGGCGCCAGGCGCGGTAGAGCATGAAGACGATCAATCCGTAGAAGAGGAACTGCGATGCGAGCAGGAGGTATTTGAAGACTTCATCGAAATGCAGGAGCGAGACGAGGGGCAGCAGAAGCGCGGCCGCCTGGAACCCGCGAACCAGGGCGAGGTGGCGCTTGCCGGTGAAGGTGAGAACGAACTCGAGCGTGGTGACGATGAAGAGCCACATGGCCCATGGGCTGATGAGGGCATAGGCGGGCTGGGAGAGCGCCTCGAGGCCGAAGGAAGCATCGATGATGCCGCGGACGGCTACCGCGATGCAGAGGAGCGCTAGCCAGAGATATTCCGGGTGATTGCGCTGCGAATAAAAGAGGGTGGCGGCGAGGCCGGCTACGCAAATGAAGAGAAAGCCGGCGAGGATGTCGGCGATGGCCACTCGCTCCCACTGGCGGGCTTTCTGAAATTGCAGGTTTTCGGCGGTGCTGGCGGCGTCGCCGATTTGGACACTCTCGATGGGGCCGGTGCGGAGGGGCTCGCTGGACCAGGTGCGAATGGCAATGAGGACGGGGCCTTTGGCGGCGGCTGGGGAGAGATCGACGACCAGGGGGGGTGACTGATAGAGGACGGGATTCTCGATCATGCCGCGGGTGCGGGCGGCTATTTCCCCGTTGACGAAGACTTCCATTTGGCCGACTTCGTTGGGGACGACGAGAAGAGAGAGCGAATGGCTTTCAGTGGGAGCGGCGCCGGGTCGGAGGCGGAGGCGATACCAGGCGTAACCGGTGTAGTTCTCGAAGCCCTGTTCGTCAAGGGGCGCGCCGGGTTTGATGGGGTCCCAGTGGGTGTCGTCGATGGCCGGGTCGGCCCAGGCGGTGTTGTCTCCGGCTTGAAAGCGCCAGGGGCTATCGAGCTTGAGGGTGCCGCGGATTTCTCCGCGAACGATGCGGTCAATTGCGATGGAGGCGGCGTCGGGAGTCGGGGTGGGGGCGGTTGCGGCGGCGGGCGCAGGAGGGGTGGGGGTAGGCTGCGCGTCGGATTGAGCAGGGGCGGTCGCTGCCGATTGCCAAGAAAGCATCAGGCAGAGGATTACCTTTGCAGCCGTTTTGCCGACGTTCTTCATGCGCAATTCAAGTCTAGAGCAAAGCGGTGATTCAGTTCACATTCGAGGCAAAACAAACTGCATCGTAGCGGGGTGCGGTCGCCATCAGGTTTTCGATGGCTTGGACGGACTGGATGCCGCCGCGGGCGCCGGAGGCCGTGCAGTTGAGCGCCGCAGCGGCGCAGGCGAAGTCCAGTTGGCGATCGAGGGGCCAGCCCTGGTGGAGACCGTAGATAAAACCGGCGTGGAAGACGTCTCCGGCTCCAGTGGTATCGACGACGGGAACCCGATAGGCGCGGCGGTAGAGAAATTGTTTTCCATCCCAGGCCAGCACGCCGTCCGGGCCCAGGGTGGCGGCGGTGAGCAGGCAACCGAAACGGGCCTGCATGTCGCGCAGAGCTCGCTCGATGTCGGTACCGCCCATCAGGCGACAGGGGAAATCTCTGCTTACGATGAGATAGTCGATGTTGGCTATCAGGTCTTCTACGCCAGGGTAGAGCTCATCGAGGTCGGCGACTACGGGGATGGTGGCGGCGCGGGCCCACTTGGCGGCCTGGGTGGCGGCGGCTGTGTCGAAGCCATCAATATGGAGCGCGCGGGCGTTGACGATCCACTCGCGGCGAAGGTCGGCGGGCTGGAGAACAAGGCGTTCGTCCAGTCTGTTGATTACGGTTCGCTCGCCGCCGGCATCGACCAGGATCAGCGACTGAGGGCTTGCTCCTTGAGGCACGGTGATGAGTTGCGCTTCTACGCCTTCGCGGGCGAAGGCCAGGCGATGCAGCCTGGCGCCGTCGTCGTCACCGAGCTTGCCCACGTAGCGGGTGCGCATTCCCCAGTGCTGGCAGGCAATCACGGTGCTGGCGGTTTGACCACCGGGCATGACGGTCGAGTTACGGCACTCGACTTTGGAGCCGCGCGCGGGGAAGGCTTCGAGAGAGATCAGGGTGTCTGTGGCGTTGAGCCCAACGCCTACCAGATCAACCATCGAGGGCTCGGTCATATGGGGATTATAGCGATGCGGGGAATGCGTGCTAGCTGAACTTCGTCGTCTTCCAAAGCCCCCAGCCGCAGACTCCTGCCGTTGCTACGGCTACCCCGGCCAGTACCCAGACCCAGGCAATGTTCATGGCTAACGGCGGCACTTTGGCGTTGAGGCCAAGATAGACAAAGACACCCAATGCGGTGGCAAGGATGGCATAGTCCCACCAAGCTCGGTGCTCATTGCGGTCCCCGGACTCCGCGCCGCGATAGGCACGCGAGACGCGCTGATAATCGAGCTGATAGCGGTCGCATTCGCGCAGCAGGGTTTCATTCGTCGAGGCGTGTTCCCGCTCGGTGGCAACCGCGGTGCTTACTGCGAGCGCTCCGAGTATCATCACCAGCGAACCGCCTACGACGAGTAACTTGTGAGTTATATCCGCGTGAGCTAACTCGCCGAAAACAAGAACGCCCCACGCCAGGCCCCACATCTGATTGGTATTGGAAAGCGGAACGCCTCGGCCAATGCCCAGGTACTTGGTGGTGTACTGCTGAAACAAGTCACCGATAACCCAGGCAAAGCCACCTAGAAAAAGCCAGAAGAGCAGGTGCTTCGTCTCAGGTGAGTGGAAAATGGCGGCTTTGGTCCCACCATCCAGGGACAGGAGCAGCGCAAACACCGTGCCGAGTTCTCCGATGGTAAAGATGGTGACGAAGGAGAGTGGATTCATTCCGCTGATGTATGCCTTGCGATAGGGGATGTACATGGTTCCCCATAAGAGGCTGGCGCCAGCCGCGGCCAGAACGCCGCTGACGGCGCGGCCGGCGTGCGGGCCCTCGCCGTGGATGGTGCTGAAGCCGAGCATGACCGCGGCAACGATAATTGCCAACGCGCCAAGCATCACCTTGGCCACGTTCTTGCCGCTGGCTCCTTTTAGCTCGCCAAACAAAAGCCATCCCCAGAAGATTCCAACCAGCGAATTTGTATTCCACAAAGGAAAGGCAATGGTCAGCCCCACATCTCGAATCGCAAATACGGTAAGCGTGTTGGCTACCGCCCAAAGCATCCCGGCCAGGATGGCATTCGGAAGCAGGTGCTTGTTCTCGCGAAGGTCGGCGAATACATAGCGGGTTCCTTTCAGCAGCGTGGGTACGGTCCACCTTGCGGTAAAGACGCCCGCCACCATGCAGAGAGAGATGGCATAGGGAGAAAGGCCGCTGTTGACCAGCTTGGTGGGGGCTTCCGCTGCGCCCAGCCACACGCCGGCGGCGAGCCCGCAGGCTACTCCGAGTGCATGTGTCGACATGAAACTGCGGCCCGCGATGATCTTCGCCGTTCCGTCCATTCAGCATTCCCTTCAATGAAGAGTGATAAGCAGCCCAAGGCCGATGCAGAACACAACGAGGGGAATGAGGAAGTGGCTGTCGGTGAGGATGGCCCGGGTTCTTTCGGAGAATGTCATTTGTAAGCCGTCTTCTTCCTATGTTCCATAGTATGGTGTCTCAGAAGTACATTGTAGAGATCAGAGGCCTGAACAGACTCCGCTCCTCATGAACGGGGCCGCTTGAGGTTCGAGGTCTCCCACTCTTGCCGCGCGGCAAGGATGGGCACCCAACTTATGTGGCGGGCTAAGGCGCGGTCCACTCCAACTGCAACCTGAGCGATGCAAAGTGGACCCAAGAGGACTAAAGTGTATGTGGTTACCTCTTCATGGCATGGTTGGTTGTTTGCGTTTCCGCCCGGAGAGGAACCGGTAAGAATTGGGGTGGAGAGTTGCCTGAATCGATAGATTGGCCCAAGCTCGTGCAGCCTTCGCGGCGTCGCAACCGCAAGTTCTTTATTCTTCTTGCTCTGATCGCCTTGATCTTGTTCGGCAGCCGCACTGTACTGTCCTATTGGGTTGACCTGTTGTGGTTCAGGTCGCTGGGCTATGGGAATGTGTTCATGAGGACGCTGACCCTGCAATGGGGGATTTTTGCGATCTTTGCGCCGGCTACATTCCTCACTCTCTACGGCGCATTTTTGCTGCTCAAACGGGCGCATATCGACGATATGCCGCTCGATCACGCGATAGTGATCGGCGGCCAGCAGGTGAATCTCTCGGTCAAACCCGTCTTGAACGTCCTGGGGATAGTTGTTTGCCTGCTCATATCTTTGGTTACCGGCGGGGCCATGGCGGGCGAGTGGCCCACGCTGGCGCTGTTCTGGTTCACTCCGCACGCAGCGGGCGCAGTCTCCGATCCAATTTTTGGTTTGCCCGTCGATTTCTTCCTCTTTACGCTGCCCGCATGGAACCTTATCGCCGGCTGGCTGCTTACCATTGCTGTTGTAACTTGCCTGCTGGCCGCGGTGTTCATCCTCATTACGGGCGGAACGCGGGTGTTTGCCGAGCGGCGCGCGAACTATATCCCGCTGCCGTGGCGCGGGCTCTCGATCGCGATTTCGTTTCTATTATTCGTTATGGCGGCGCGAACTTATCTCGGCCGGTTCGCACAGTTATTCGAGCATCACACCATTTTTGACGGTGTTACTTACACTGGCGCGCACGTCACCATCGCCGGCATGCTGGTGGTATGTGCCGCGCTCATCCTTGGTGCGCTGATCGCCGCCTATGCCGCTGTGCGGTCACCGCGCGGGCGCTTGCTCATTGCTGCAGTGGTTCCGGTAATTGTCTGTTATATCGCGGTGGGCGTTATCGGCTGGTATGTGAGCAGCTTTCTGGTCAAGCCGAATGAACTGGTTCGTGAGCAGCCTTATATCGCCTATAACATCCAGATGACCCGGCAGGCCTTCGGACTGGACCGGTTTGTGCAACGCGAGTTTCCCGCCGAGACGACCGTGGAAGCCACCGATCCTGCAAATAATCAAGTCACTCTGCAGAACATTCGCCTATGGGATTGGCACGCCCTGCAGGACACGCTGCGTCAAATTCAGGAGATTCGCACTTACTACGACTTTCCCGACATCGACATCGATCGCTACAAGATCGATGGCGCAACGCGACAGGTGATGCTTGCTGCCCGCGAATTGAATGTCGAAAAGCTTCCAGAAAGCAGCCGCAATTGGATCAACGAAAAACTGATCTACACCCACGGATACGGCATCACGATGAATCCCGTGAACGGGTTCACCTCGGAAGGATTGCCCACGCTGCTGCTGAGCAATATGCCGGTGCAAAGCACGGTGAAGGGCCTTAATGTAACTCGGCCGGAGATCTACTTTGGTGAATCAACGAACACCGACGTTTACGTAAAGACGCGGCAGCAGGAGTTCAACTATCCGCAAGGCGACGCCAATAACCTCACCTCGTATCAGGGCAATGGCGGCATCCAGATGGGCGGCTTTGTGCGCCGCGTTCTGCTGGCATTCGATCGCGGCGATCTGGCCAAGGTGCCCTTCAGCGACGATGTGAACTCGGAGAGCCGCCTCCTGATGCGGCGCAACGTGCGCGAGCGTGTAGCCGCTCTGGCTCCGTTTCTTACCTTCGAGCAGGATCCCTATGTTGTCCTTGGTGACGATGGCCGCCTTTCGTGGATGCTGGATGCATTCACAACATCGGACAGTTATCCTTACTCCACTAGTTATCGCCTGGGCAATGGGTCGTCCATCAATTACATGCGCAACAGCGTCAAGGCTGTTGTTGACGCCTATGACGGGACCACGACTTTCTATATCTATGACAAAGAAGACCCGATCCTGGCGGCCTACAGCCGCGTCTTTCCGGGGCTTTTCAAAGATGCTGCAACGATGCCGGCGGACTTGCGCACCCACGTGCGCTACCCCGAGGCGCTGCTCAAGTTACAGGCAGAGGTCTACGGCCTCTATCACATGACGAATCCCGCGGTATTTTATAACCGCGAGGACTTGTGGACGGTGGCCAGCGAAGTGGGAATGGCCGAGGGCGGAGGACAAACCACGCAGGCGATGCAGCCGAACTTTGTACTTATGAAACTGCCCGGAGAAAGTGGCGAGGAGTTCGTGGAGATTTTGCCCTTCACGCCAGCGAACCGCAACAATCTGATTGGGTGGATTGCCGGGCGCAGCGATGGCGTCAACTACGGCTCATCGGTGGTGTACAACTTCCCCAAGACCAAACTGGTGGATGGTCCGCTGCAGATCGAGGCGCGCATCGATCAGAACGCGCAGCTTTCGGGACAACTGACGTTGTGGAACCAGCAAGGCTCTCATGTGCGGCGCGGAACGCTTCTGGTGATTCCGTGCGGGCGCGCGCTCTTGTATGCGGAGCCGATTTACTTGCAGGCCGAGCGCAGCCCGATGCCGGA
>PLZC01000145.1 GCA_003151985.1 Acidobacteriaceae bacterium | reverse complement strand
CCATGAGGAAGTCGACGCCGTGCTCTTTGAGGGTGATGGGGTAGGGGTCGGACTCGGGGACGCGCTGCACAACCTGGAGGTCTTCGACGTCGAGCTCAAATCCTCCCGGCGCGCGCTTGTCGGCGCGGACGTGCCCAGTGACGATGACCGAGGACTCCTGGGTGAGGCCTTTGAGCGCGGCGAAGACTTCGGCGGGGACGCTCTTGACGTGGGCTACGCCCTGGATGGTTCCGGTGCCGTCGCGAAAGATGGGGAAGAGCAGCTTGCCGCTCTCGCGCAGGTTGTAGAGCCATCCGCGGAGGGTGACGGACTGGCCTTCATGCTGGCCGAGAGTGGCGATGGTAGCCACCTGCGGTGGGGCTGGCTCTGTTTCGATGGCAGGGGTGATAGGGGTGGTCGAGTCTTCGGGCATAGGTTCCTCGGTGGGCCGGATGCAATGCGTGGCCGGACTCTCTAGGATAGCGCGGGGTGCTGGATGGGGTGAGTAAAAGGGGGTGAAAAGCAGGTCTGTTGGGGCTCAGTGGGTACGTTTAACAAAACGACGTCCGAGGATCGCGTACTCGCCGCTGACGACACGACCGATTCCCTCGGTATAGGCCAAATGCTCCTCGGCCAGGATGCGCGCGGAGAGCGAATGAGCGTCGTCAGAATCGAGCACGGGGATGGCCCGCTGGAGCACGATAGGACCATGGTCCAGGTGATCGTCCACAAAGTGGACCGTGCAGCCGGCGACATTTACCCCGTAGTCGAAGGCCTGCCTCTGCGCATCAAGACCGGGAAAGGCCGGGAGAAGCGAGGGGTGGATATTGAGGATGCGGTTGGGAAACGCCGCGATAAAATCCGGGGACAGCAGGCGCATGTAGCCGGCCAGGCAAACCAGGTCCACCTTGTGGGCTTGCAGGCAGGTGAGCATATCGGCATCGTGCTCGGCCCGCTTGCGCCCCGTGGAAGCGAAGACCTTGCTGGCCAGGCCAAGCTCCTCCGCGATTTTGAGTCCGCCGGCATCCGGCACGTTGGAGATGACAACATCGATTTCTGCGCCTTTGAGCCGCCCCTGGCGGATGGACTCTGCGATGGCCAGGAAGTTCGATCCACGGCCGGAAAGAAGAATGCCCAGCCGCACCAGATTGCGGCCGCCGCTCACGTGTATTGCACCTTGCGCTCGCCCTTCACCACCCGCCCGATGACGAAGCACTTCTCCTCGGCCCGGTCAAGCAGGTTCTTGGCCTTGACGAATTTGGCCGCGGGAATGGCAGCAATGAGTCCTACCCCCATGTTGAAGGTGCGCATCATCTCTTCTTGCGAAACCTGGCCCAGGGTGCGGAGATGCTCAAAGATGGGCAGCACCGGCCAGGAGCCGATCTCGACTTGCGCTCCCGTGCCTTTTGGGAGAATGCGAGGCAGGTTCCCTGTGATGCCGCCACCGGTGATGTGCGCCATGCCCGTCGTGAGCCCGGCCGCGACGAGCTTTTGCATTACGTGCAGGTAGCTGCGATGGGTCTTCATCAGCGCAGCGCCCGCCTTTTCCTTGATGGCGGTTACATATTGCGTCGGCTTGTATCCAGCCACTTCGAAAAACAGCTTGCGCGCCAGGGAATAGCCGTTGGTGTGCAGCCCGGTGGATGGCAGCCCGACCAGCACGTCGCCTGCTTTGATTCCCGCGCCGGTCACCATCTTTTCGCGGTCCACGGCGCCCACAATGAATCCGGCCAGGTCGTATTCGCCATCGGCATAGAAGCCGGGCATTTGTGCTGTCTCGCCGCCTATCAGGGCACAACCGTTGGCCTTGCAGGCCTCGGCGAGGCCAGTAACCACGCTTTCGGTCACCTCCGGGTCGAGCTTTCCGCTGGCCAGGTAGTCGAGGAAGAACAGGGGCGTCGCGCCCTGCACAGCGATGTCGTTGACGCAGTGGTTCACCAGGTCGGCGCCCACAGTGTGATGCATGCCCAGTTCAAAGGCGATTTTGAGCTTGGTTCCCACACCGTCGGCCGAACTCACCAGGATGGGGCTCTTGAAGCGCTGCAAGTCGAGACGGAACAAGGCGCCAAACCCTCCGATGCCCCCCAGCACATTGCGGTTGAAAGTCTTCTGCGCAAGGTACTTGATGCGCTCCTTGGCGCGGTCGCCGCTGCTTATGTCAACGCCTGCGTCGGCGTAGGTCACGGATTTGGTCTCGGGTTCGTCAGGCACGATGCGGACTTTCTGCGCGGTGAAATTTGACGGTGGCGCGACTGGCCGGAAAGGTCGATTTTAACAGCATATCGGGAGATTCGGCTGTGCGTCGAAAGAGCCTTGTTGAAAGCGCATTTCTTTTTGGCGAGGAAGGGGCAAACCGGTCGGCAGTTGGACGTACTTATACGGCCAAAATGCGGACAAGGCCTTCTCTCTCGAGGCGCAGGGGTTCGATGTTAAAAAATGTCAGCTCTTTGCGCTAACCAATTTACAAAGTCAAATCGGCAAAGGAAGAATGGGTAGACTCACCGCGCTTGATGGCGCGCCCAATTCCATTAACCCAGACAAACGCCTCCTGGGACCCATCTTAAAAAGGCAAGCTGTGTGGTTTAGGGAAATCCAGCACGCGAGGGAAGAGTACACCATGAAGAGTCTTGTCCTGATCCTCGACGGGGGACACATCGGGCGCGTGGCCCGCAGGAGTGGCTTGCCATACGGTCCTGATTTCATTGAGGCTTTCGCGAAAGGCTGCACCTTTCCGGATGAAGAGCTTTTCCGCGTTCTCTACTACGATTGCGCACCCTATGAAGGGCAACATCCTTTGCCGGTGTCGGGTGCGATCCAGACTTTTGCCCGCTCGCGCAATTGGCTGGAGGAGTTGGCCAAGAGGGATTTGATCGCCGTCAAACTCGGCGCGCTGAGGTTCTGTGGCTACAAGCTAAAACAAAGCCCATTGAGAGAGACGGCGAAGCTGACCGACGCGGATTTCCGGCCGGATTTTGAAAAGACAGGCATCGACATTCAGATTGGCCTTGATGTAGCCGCGTATTCCTCCCTGCGTTCTATTGATCGAATCGGCTTTGTGACCGCTGATCCGAGCCACGTTGTAGCAATGAGGTTTGCGCGCAGAAGTGGGCTGGAGGTCGTGCTGATTCGTTTGCCTGTTGAGACAACACCAGTGGAGTTGCTGGAGCACGCTAATTCCGTGCGGACGGTTGATTGGCCTTAGTCTTCCGCAGGTTGTAGCGCGGAAACTACCAACTCATTTGGCAGATTTCATCCTCGCGGCCACAGGCTTGGCCGCTACCTTCTTATCCTTGTTCTCCTTGAACTGCCTGGCAGCCAGCACCACGCGGTCACGCGCATAAGCTGCATCATGCCACCCCTTTACCTCAACCCGCTTGCCTTCCAAATCCTTGTAGATTGAGAAAAAGTGAGTGATCTCCTTCAGCATATGGGGGTAGACATCGGTGTAGTTCCACACGTTATCGAAGCGGGGATTGTTCTTTCCCACCGCCAGCACCTTCTCGTCCAGCACGCCCTGGTCCAGCATCTCCAGCAGGCCGATGGGCCGCACCTCCTGCACGCACCCGGGAAAGCTCGGCCCCGGCACCAGCACCAGCACATCCAGCGGGTCGCCGTCGTCGCTCA
>PLZC01000027.1 GCA_003151985.1 Acidobacteriaceae bacterium | reverse complement strand
GGGCCGCCATCTCTGGCCATCATCGGGCCGTGATCTCTCTTCTTGTTTATGCCTGAGAGGTGAACCTGGATGGTGTTGGATCTGATTCTTATGGTCTGCCTGGTTCTCCTTTTCGCCCGGTGAGCCGCCTGGAGAATTGTCACTCTGACATTGCGGGGAATGCATCGCGGCCCTTGCGGCCGCTCCCTCCTGCCCAACCACAAAACACCTCGGGTGCGCCGCAAGCCGCCGCCGCAGCTCATATCCGCCCCGCTGGCAGGCTCTTGTTACTTTAGTAATATGCTTTTGGTTCTAGGCCAATTTTGGGCTCGGACCGAGGTCGGGGTCAGCACCTGAAAAGGCCGGGGTAACATGCGCTTTCCTACGCACTCTTTGATATTTTAAGCACGCTTTTCAGCCCGGAAACTCTTCGGCCTAGCATAGGAAAACATGGGCAAATCGACTAATTCTGCTTTTTGACCCGCCGAAAATGCCAAAATCCCCCTCGGATACCCTCCCGGACCTCCAAAACCGTCTTCTCGGCTCCCTTTGCACTCCGTATCTGCCGGGAAATAACCGCGCAACACCCCGAATACCGCCAGACCGTTGACCACTTGCCTGAAGCTGACACTGCGCAACACCTTGATTTTCTACTCCGGCGTGGCGTAAATGGTGATCATCTCCGGCAAATCACCGATTTGGGTGGGAAAAACTATACTAGAGAGGGGTGAGGGCAATATACGTCCCTCCAGAATTGGAGTCCTCACCCATGATTCACACTTCTCTCCCGCCATCGCCGCCCTGCAATCACAGTGGCACACCCTTCACGATCTTGACCGCGCCAAAGCGGTCCTCGCCATAAACAAGTCCGGAGTCTCCACCCGCGAGATTGCGCTTCATCTTCACCTCAGTGAATCGCTCCTCCGCCATCTCCTCACCGCCCTGCAGGCCCCGCCCGAAGACCGTTCCCTCGCGCGCCAGGGAAGACTGAGCACCAACGAAGTTGTCCGCAGAGCCCGGACCGCCGGGATTCGCAGCACCGCCAGGCATCGCGAGGCTCGCGAATTCGAGCGCACGCAAGCATCGATCCAGGATGCCGGGCGATTTGTGAGTGGCTCGAAGCTGAACGCATTTCAGCGCCTTACGGCCAGCAGATCGTCGCCGAAGCTCGGCGACAGCTGGCTTTGGCTGAACTGGGCAAAAAGCTCCCCCAGGGCACCGCACCGCCCGACATGCCCACCGCGGAGATTATTCAACGATGCCGGCCCCCTAAACCGGAGATCGACGCGAACAGCTTTGTGGACCGGTTTGCACGCTGGCTCGCGCTCTGGACCTTTTATGCCATGACCGACCACGAGATTCGAGACCAGGCTATCGACATGGCGCTTGACACGCCGCGCAAGAGATAAGCTCCATACGCCATGAAGGGAAAGGAGTCATTACCGGGGATGGGGGAATCATGGACGCACTCCAGTCAGACTGCGGGACTATGCGATTCGTGCATTTTCGTCGAGTGTGAGATTGATCCTCATCTTTGTTTATCCTTTCGCTCAGAAGCGAATGCACTTATGTCGATCTCGCCACTCTCGTCCAAGGCTTTGAATCGCGGGTGAGCGTTTTTCTTTGATTTACAGCTAAGTTATTGATTTGAACGGTGGCCAGAGACGGAATTGAACCGAGGACGCCAGCCTTTTCAGGGCCTTAATAAGCAATACTTGCAACTACTTAATAATGGCCCCAGTACCAAAGGTCACTGAAGATGCGTCCAACAGGACAGAACCGCCACTACCTGTGCCTGCAGAGAATACTGAACCTCCAGTAACATCAATTGTTCCAGTTAGAATTATCGAAGTGCCGCTTGCGATCATGATTGCCCCACCTCCCCGCCGCCTCCGAGCCCAAATTGACCATCTCTTCGAAGCCCGTATCCGCCTCCTCCCCCCGATCCCCCAATATGAGGGACGCGATAGTAGTCGCTTCCCGCAGAGGTCCCACTGTTGCCGGCACTGGCCTTAGTTGGGTCCCCAACTGCCCCCCTCCCGGCCCGCCACTCTTATTTCCATCGCAGCCCGGCGACATGGGACGAAGCGACAAAGACGATCAAGGGATGAGTTCGACGTCGAGCGCCTCCGGGTGGGCGACATAGAAGTCAAATCATGCAGCACGGCGCGTCTCCCAGAAGTCCTCAAATTGGCCGTTGAGTTGGCAGCAGCGCAGGGCAACGATAGCGTTGGCGCCGCGAACTGTCCAGAACATGCCGGACTGCTTGAGGCGGGAGCCGATGGTAGTAATTGAACCCGGGCGAAGGTCGCCCAAGCGGAGCAATTCCTCCTTGTGGGCTCGGGATCGATTCATTCTCATATTCGATAAACGTGCAATGCTTGAAGAACATTGGAACTCTGAAAGCTTTCATACTTTGTATACTGGAAGTAGACTGCCTGCGAGGATTGAGTCGATTCTCGACAGTACCACCACTCGCTTTTACGGAGCAGATCCAGTGGCCAACATGAATGACATTGCAAGGATGGCCCGAGTTTCCCTTGGGACTGTGTCCCACGTGTTGAACAACTCAGTGGAAGTTCGTGAACCACTGCGAAAGCGCGTCCTTGAAG
>PLZC01000327.1 GCA_003151985.1 Acidobacteriaceae bacterium | reverse complement strand
TCCGCGGGCCGCTGTCTCTGGTCATAATCGGGCCGTGATCTCTCTTCTTGTTTATGCCTGAGAGGGGAACCTGGAAGTGACTTGGCTTCTGACTCTCATGGCCTGGTTGGTTCTCCTTTTCGCGCGGCGGGATCGGAAATTGGACATCCCTCCCTGCGCTCCCGGGATCCAAAACGGCCTCTGCGCCGGGGCGCGACGGCCGGGCGCTGGCGGAGGATGACGTCTATCGAGGAAGCCCTGAAGGGCGTGCTCAACGGTCTCCCAACACTCTCCAAGAAACTTCTCCACTTCCGGCGCCCGCGATTCAGCCAGGCTGACCCATGCTGCCCACACTTCCAAATCCTCTTCTTCATTGCCGATTCTTTGCCAGCTATAGTGGGGGCTGCTCGACTCTGCGCCATTTACATTGAAAACCGCGACGCGCAATTCCAGGTCGCCCCATGAAGCATGCTCATAGATGTATGGATCGAGAACCACGGTCCTAATGCGGATAGCGGGCCGATTCCTTGGGCCATACTCGGTGAATGCTATCGTGTGGGAAGGCCATCAAGCCGGTTGCCGCATAGAAAGGTTCATCATGAATGCACTCGAATCGCAGGTTGCCGTCGTGACTGGCGCTGCCCGCGGAGTCGGCGAAGCCATTGCGCGCCGCCTCGCCTCCATGGGAGCGCACGTGCTGCTCGTCGCCCGCAGTGCTGCCAAACTGAACCAAGTGTGCGAGGAAATTGTCGAGGCTGGCGGCGCTGCATCCGTCTTCCATTGTGATCTGATGAATGCCTCGGCCGTAGCCCAATTAGGAGAAGCAGTCGCCCAGCGGCATAAACGCTGCGACATCCTTATCAATAACGCCGGAATCGGGATAGACGGAAAGCTCCTGCACGAAGTGACCCCCGACGAGTGGGATCTCATCTTTGGTACGAACCTGCGCGGCCCCTACCTCATGATTCGCGCCTTCGCACCTCTGATGATTGCCGCGCGTTCTGGCCACATCATCAACGTCTCCTCTTTGGCCGGACGCAACCCTCTTCCAAGAGGCGCCGTATACGCCGCATCCAAATGGGGCTTGAATGGCCTCACTTGTTCGGTGGCCGAAGAGCTACGCCAGTACGATATCCGCGTCAGCGCTATAGCTCCAGGTTCGATCAATACGGACTTCAACGACCACTCCGGCAGAGGCGTCGCATCAGGCAAGGATCCTAAAAAGAAGTTGCAGCCTGACGATATCGCCTCGGTCGTTGCGACACTTGTCACCCAACCGCCCCAGTGCTTCATCAGCGAAGTACTGATGCGTCCGACTCAGAAGCCCTGAGTCATGACGGAACTGACCAGGTCGATTAGCCGCAGTGACCCGGAAGAATGGGTATTCTTGGGGCGAAGAATCGAGAAAGGGAAGGTTTAGCCACGATCCTCTCGGAACCGAAGAGGCGCATCAATTTCACTGATAGTGCCCACCAACCCTCTCTTGGAAATCGTTCTAATTTTTGACTGGACTTGCGGAATGGGAAGTCAAGTGTACGCACCATTGAACAAGTCTGCCACCTGACCCGCTCGAAGGCAATCGATATTGCGGCCCCAGAAGCGAAAAGGAAAGAGTGTTGCATCGGGCCAATTTCCTCGCCGGTAAGCTTCATGGGCGAGCAGACTATCAATACGGCTCCTCCCCATATCGAACCAACGCTCTGCTGGAACATTCTCATGCGGAGCCGTGATGCCCCTGTAAGTCAGTTGGTGAAGGGTCTTTTCGTCCCAGCTTGACCGGGGTGGCCCAGGTCTCGATTCTGAGACCTGGGCTTCCAATTCATCCCTGTAAGTACCAATTCCTTCAGCCCACAAACGGCGCTTCCCTCGCCTTTGCCGCCCAATCCCGCCGGCTCCACACCCAAATTTTGCCTGGTGAGCAATATTGCTCAGTTTCTTGTTATTGGCGCGGAGTCCACTCGGGCACAAACGCACGAAAATTTGAGATCAACCTTTCGAGGAGTAGCCAATGACCAATCGAACATGCAGAGTATTCCTGGTCGTCTTGAGTACGCTTTGTATTTGCGTTCTCGCTCCAACGAGAGCGGGCTCGCAAGTTACAACCGCGGACATCGTTGGAACGGTGACCGATCCGAGTGGCGCGGCCGTGGTCAACGGGACTGCAACCGCGACCAATGTGGGAACCGGCAAGATGCAAAAGGTAGTCCTCAACAGTACTGGCTCTTTCGCATTCACTTTGTTGCAGGTGGGTTCCTACAAGGTGAGTATCCAGGCGGAGGGCTTCAAAACTTATGCGACACAGGTCACGCTTTCCTCCGGCGACCGCGCACGCGTTGACGCGACGCTTTCTCTGGGGCAGGCGGCTGAAACCATCACGGTAGAGTCGACAACGCCCGCGCTGCAAACCGACGAATCGACCATCGGCACGCTCATCACCAGCCAGGCCACGCAGGATCTTCCCCTTAACGGACGCAACGTGCTCAATCTCATCACCGTATCCGCCGGCGTCACCGTCGGTTTGGGCAGCGCGATGAACAGCGGGACGCGCCCGGACGATCGCCGTCAGGCCTCCAACTTTTCCGCCAACGGACAAAGCGATGAGAACAACAACAACATGATCGACGGCATGGACAACAACGAGCGATTCATTGGCAGCGTTGGCGTCAAGCCTGCCATCGACGGCATCGAAGAAGTCAAGGTCCTCACCAATCTCTACACGGCCGAGATCTCCCGCTCGGGCGGCGGCGTTGTCGATCTCATCACGAAATCGGGAACCAACCATTTCCACGGCACCTTGTATGAGTTCCTGCGCAACGACAAGTTCGATGCAAAGGACTACTTTGCCAGCATCGGACCCAAGCCCGAACTCCGTCAGAATCAATTTGGTGGCAGCGTTGGCGGGCCCATCTGGAGAAACAAGACGTTCTTCTTCTTCGACTATGAGAATTACAGGCTCGTAAAAGGAGTCACGCAAACCTCCACGGTGCCGACACTTTTCGAAGAACAGAATCCGGGAGACTTTACCGATCTGGGCACAGGCTGCACAAATCTCTCCGCCATGGGCTTCACTCCTGGCACCATCGGCCTGAATTACTTCAAGCTCTATCCGCCGCCCAATAAAACCGTGTCTAATCCGGGCGGCTGCGTGGCCCCGTCAAACAACTTCACATTTACCGGGGGACAAACACAGTTCACCAGTACCTATGACGGCAAGGTGGATCATCGCTTCTCGTCACGAGACTCGATGTTCGCCCGCTACACATTCAACACGGTCGCGTCGTTTATCCCGGGCAGTTTCCCTGTCGTGAATGGAGTCGATCCCGGCTCGGGCCCATACGGAAACTTCTCCGGCCCCGCGTCTGACCAGGAGCATAGCGCGGCCCTCGGTTTCACTCATCTCTTCGCCTCGAACCTGATCCTCGATATTCGCGGCCAGTACATGCGCTTGAACAACCAATCAAGCCCGGTCAACGTGGGCAAGCCCGTGGCCAACACTTTCGGCTTTCCATGCGACGCGGCAAACTGCATCAATCTGACTGGAGACTTGGCCAGTTCAGGACTGCCAAACCTCAACTTCACCCACGGTTACTCCGCGCTGGGAGATGCCGATTACGTTCCGTTGCTCGACCAGAACAATACCTTTCACTACCTTGGATCAGTCTCGTGGCTCAAGGGAGCGCACAGCATAAAGATTGGCGCGGGCTTGATCCGGCGCCAGGGCGATCAAATCCAAAGCGCCCATCCGCGCGGCCAGTTCAGCATCGATGGCCGCCTCACCGGCAATGACCTGGGCGACATGCTGATGGACTACACCTCGTCTGCCACCAGAAACGAAACCATCACCGCACCATCACTGCGCAGTTGGGAACCCTCAGTCTACGCGCAGGACGATTGGCGCGTGCGGCCTAACCTGACTCTCAACCTGGGTGTCCGTTGGGACATCTACACGCCGTTCACCTCTGCCAACAACGCCCTGGTAAACTTCAACGAGTCTCTCGGACTGCTAGTCGGGCCAGGCTTGCCTGGGGTCCAAAAATCCGATGCCACAGGGGGTGTCACCACCGACTATACCGATTTCGCACCGCGCATCGGCATGGCATACACCGTTAAATCCGGCCTCGTGGTGCGAGCCGGCTATGGCATCAGCTATTACCCCGGCAACGATGCCTCCGGCGCCTTGATGAAGAATGCACCGTACACCTTCAGCTTTGGTTGCGGCAACACCATATACACAAATGCCGGTGCCTGCACCGGCGTTTACGCTGACCCCCTGGATCCAAATGGCGGCTATCACATGGATGGGGCATTGCCCGTGCCTGTCATCGACGTGACGCAGGCCACGGATCCGCAAAAGTATCTTGGTACCGGCATCAACGGTACCGTCCCCGGCTACAGGAACCCTTTCCTGCAGCAATATAGCTTGAACGTGGAGAAGGACTTGAAGGGGAACGTGGTCACCTTGGCCTATGTGGGCAACAAGGGTAACCGGCTGGTGCTGAACGGAGCCAACCAAAACCAATTGGCTCGTCCCATTGCCCTCGGTGGCACATACAAATATCCAACCCTTCCGGGGGTAGGCATTTATATGCGCGAGACCGTCTTGATGTCCAACTACAACGCGCTGCAAGTTTCCGTCCAGCGCAGAATCCGCAACGGGCTTGCAACCAACGTGAATTACACCTGGGCCCACAACCTGACCAATGCGCAAGTTATTGACGAAGGCGAGGGCACAGGCCAATGCGTGGGACCGTGCCAAGTTGACGACGGAACCGGAAAGGCAGTCACTTACAACAGCTACTTCCAATACGACTTCGGCAATGCGGATCTCGATACCCGCCAGCGCGTTGCTCTCACCATGAGCTACGATTTGCCTTTCGGCAGGAGCCTCGACGGACCGAAAGGGTTTGTGGTGAAGGGTTGGTCGATCAACTCAATCTACTACGCGCAAGCCGGGAATCCGTTCACCGTCTACAATGCCAGCGCTCAAAGCAATATCGGTCTCGGAAATGACCGGCCAAACATGGTGCATTCTTCACAGTCCGGCTTCCACCGC
>PLZC01000437.1 GCA_003151985.1 Acidobacteriaceae bacterium | reverse complement strand
TCTTCCCACGCATGCAGACCATTGAAGTCGCCACCACCGGCGGCTCAGTCCATACCAGTCTTTCGCTTGCGGCCAACAACATCGTACTGCAGGACGAACACACCGCCATCGCTACGCTCGATCTGTTGAAGGCCTTCGGACAGTCTGCCTTTGGCAAGCTGCAGATGCGTCCAATGGGGGAAGACGGCACACCCGGCGATTGGACACCGCTCGGCACCCTCGTCCGCACGCCGCAGATCACCGCCATCCATTGCACCACCGCGGACGCCCTCACCTGCACCATCGACGGCAGTGACATATTCCTCGTGCAGTCCTTCAGTGCAGGGAAAGATTTCGCAACGCCAACCGAAGTGCCCACCGGCTTTGCCGAGAACACTTTCAACGTGCCGACACCGGCAGACGGAACAACGCTCTACCTCAAGCTCCGCGACGACCCCGGCGCAGTGGCCGCCATGACGTTGCCCATACCGGTCCAGAAAGCCGTGCCGGCATCTGTACCGACCGCACAAGCTCCATCATCGGCACCCGCTGCTCAGGACGCCCCACCGGCGACAAAGGCACCCGACCCTACCACGGCTCCACAGAACCAGCCCACCACGTCCGCTCCAGCGGCAACACCGTCTAGAGCACCCGCGCAGCCCTCAACCGGGACCCCCGATCAACCGAAATAACATGCGTGAGTGATCAATAGACCAAACTGTTCATAAAGAAGAGGTATTTCGCGCCAGTCACCCCATTACCCGATGAGGTTCAATCGATGGTTCGTTGCGACCACTGTCTGTGGTCGATACAACACAGCCGCCAATACATATATACGGTACAAGCTATCGAATCATCTGTGCCGAAATGCCGACATCCCCGGCGCCGAATCCAGCGGGATGGAGCCGCCCACGCCAGGGCAAAGATGCCTATGGCTGCTTCTTGCGTAGGACCGATGGCAGGAACCCGTCGATCTCATCATCGGTGAAGGTGAAATGGCCCCTCTTGAGGCTCTTGTCAGCTGCAGAATAAGCTTCGGGAGATGTGTTCGGCGCGAACTTGTAAACCGCAGTAAGTTCACGGTTGATCGAACCATGTCGGCTGAAAAGTTGCATTAGCGTAGGACTGCCAACCGGGTTTGATGAGACAAATCGGGTGTGCCGGTTTGACTGCAACTTGCAGTTCGCCGAAGCCGACTTCCCCTCGGGTCAGGAATAACATGGCCGATCACTACGTGCCGCTATCGACAATTGCGCTTGAACGGCGCCGCGCGACTGATGGTGGCTCGAGCGACGCGTCGACCGCAGACCGGTAAATGTCGACCACAGCCTTGTCCACATCGCGATCTGGCTGAAGCCCTTAACCGGCCGATGACTAACTCTGCACTTGGTACAGAAATACTGGTCCCTTCAGAGTTGCGCTACACTAACAATTTGGCTGGTACAAATGATCGGGCAGTCCATGAGGGCTCATTTCGGAAAAGCGGGAGGTTGTTGGAACGGTGAAGACGGGGAAAGTTGGGCGCAATTTGTTGATGGGACATGGTGTGCTAATGCTATGTCTCGGAATGGCGCTTTTTTCTTTAGGTTCCCTCATGACGAATCCTATGTTCGACGAGTTAGGCTACACGATAACCGTAGTCCTGACAGCCTTATGCCTGCTGATTACCGGTGTTTACCTTGGGGTGCTGGCAAATAGGGCACGTCACCGTCGTCCAGTCGCCATTTGTCTTCTGGTCGGAGCATTGTCAACCGCTTGCTGGCTGATTTTCTGGCTGATCCAGTCAACTCCCTTAGATATACGTCTATTAGTTCTTCTTGCTGGATTGCATGGTCTCTTTTGGGGCCTGTGGTATGTGAGACTGGCTTTCCACTTCCAGGCCTATCCAAGAAAGGCGGTCGTGCTTTGTGTTCTAGCAGGAACCACAGCTTCTCTTGGGATCATACTCGCCACACAATCCCAACTCAGCGAACTCAGCGCCGTGACAGCTGTTGCGTGCTACACGACGTTCATAGGAGTACAGATTCTCTTAACCACCGCGTATCTTTATCGCGAGTGCGAAACAGAAGGAGAATTGCTGTCTGGGAGTAGCCCCAAAAAGAAATTGATTCAACATGGCTGAAGACTCCACCACAGATTTACATGGAAGCTCCGTCCTTCATGCCACCCAATTTGCCACCCGTCTTCGTGATTTTATCGATGTAGATGCTCTTGCCGGAGGGATTCACTTTGGCGACCACCTGCACGTTATCGCTGTAATAATCCTGCACGGCATAGGGATTCTCAATCTCCCATACCTTCTTGTTGGCATCGACGAGAACCGGTCGATAACCGTCCTCGATGCATTTCTTTACGCAGCCTACACCGTTATCCATGTGCATGGCACCGCATTTCGAATCGCTAATATAGCCAGTGAATGTGCGGGTTTCAGCGGTTTGGGCGGCAACAAATGCTACGACGCAGCCAAGGGCCAGTATGGATGCCAGACGTTTCATGACCATCATCTCCATGAATCATTCGTCCCGCGAGAGACGATACCCGAGATGATTGTATTCAGACGACTGCCACCTCGGCAAGTCATCCGTCCGGTTTATCAGAAAAATATGCTGGGCGCCCACGGGCACTGAGGCAAATCCACCTGGGCGGCCTGAGCGTCCGGTCGCCGATTCCATCCCCCAATTCCCGCAGCTTTTTCCCGGAAGCAGGGCAGGACCGTGTGGAAGGTCCGGCGATCCGTATCCGGGTTTACAAGGGTAGCTTCAAGGTGCGTAAAGATGTCGATCGAAGCCGGGCGGCGGCGGTGCTTTCTTCTCCCCAATGCCAGTGGCAGCGCTGCTGCGGGAGATTGGATTTTGTGCCCGCCGCGAAGAAGGACGAACTGGGTGCGAAGGCGAAGAAGCGGTGAAAATCGATAGGCATACGGCCCATGAGAGGGAGGCGCCAGCCTCCGGCATTCTCTTGACCAGGCTAGTGTCATCGTGCGCGTCGCTGCCGGCATCGTCCATGGGGCGCTCCGGCTATCGGGATCGGTACTTGCGAAGTCGGGGTGGGCTGGCCAGTCGAGCAGAACACGCTGCCAATGCGCCACACAGAGCTCGGGATCTGGCCTTGGAGGCGCTTCGCGTGATCACCTGTGACGGCCATCACAATGACATGTGACCACGCTCACATAGTGGCGGTGTAGACGTTAGAAACGGTGAAATAAACTGACTGTGTGAGATAAGCTGACTATGTTGGCCCGCAGAGCATGAGCCTCACCCAGTGAGCGGGCTTGGCAGTAGGCAAATTGGGATCTTTGCCATTCATGAGACCGGTTGTAGTCTTTGCTGCAGTCATGAATCCAATGCTGTAAGTCGTAAATGCTTCTAAATGAACAGGATAAGACTTCCGTGCGAGAGGAATGAGCAGCGATGAACCGGATAATTAGGCTGTTTCTTATCGACGGCCTTATCACACTGGGTATTTTGATCGCAATTCAAACTTCAGCACCGCGCGCGATGGCGATCCCGGCATTTGCGCGGAAGTACCATACCTCCTGTTCAACTTGCCACAGCAACTGGCCTGAGCTCAATGACTTTGGGCGGGTATTCAAGATCAACGGCTTCAAGTTCCCGAAGGACGATGAGGGGTTTGTCAAAGAGCCACCTCTCATGCTTGGCGCCGAGGCGCAGAAGGAGTCTTTTCCCTACTCTATTTATCCAGGAGAACTTCCGATTCTCCCCATCTCCTTCCGCTATTCCGGCCAGCTTACTTACACCAGCCCTCAGCCACCTGCAGTGACCGCTGCGGTTGGCTATGTTCCGCAAACGGATCTATTTCAACCCAATACGTTTACGATCTTTGCCGCAAGCAGCCTTGGCCCCTCGCTCGAGTTCTGGATCGACGATGACCTTTCCACAGGCGGTTCTGGAGCCAGTGGAGGGTTGGGGGACGGTTACATTAAGGCAAACAATCTCCTGGGTCGTTACCTGCACATTGCCCAAAACGACCTGAATGTCCGCTTCGGACAGTTTGAACTCGATCTCCCTTTTACCCAGGCGCGTACCGTTAACCAGACCAATTATGCAATTTTCGACGAGACGGCCCATGTGAATCCCAGCGGCGCCGGCCCGCTTCCTGGAACGACAGCCAACCCGTTTAGCTTTGCGAATACGCAAAGGGGAGTTGAGTTAGGAGGATATCCGCACCGAGGGTACACTTGGTGGTCGGTTGCGCTCTTGGACGGAGGGAATTCTTTGGGCACCGTCAATCACAAAGATGTCTACGTGAATCTTGGGCAACGCTTCGATCTCGAGCGAGATCCGGAGATCCACAAGCAAATTCAGGCCTCTGGCATGACCGGCGTCCATGACCATACTTCGATGCGGCTCAACGCCTTCGGATATTTTGGAAACAATGAGCTTAATCAAGGGGGAGCGCTGTATGCGGGGCTGCCGACGATTCACGAGCCCTTCTATCGAGCAGGCGGCGCGTTCAATTACAAATTCCGCGGTAATTTCGCGCTCTGGGGGCTTTATGAGCATGCTCACGATTCCAATAAAGCACTGAACGCGGGCAGCACGGGCTTTGTGTCTGCCACACCGGTAACATATTCTGGGGGTTTCCTTGAAGCCGAGTATTGGGTCTATCCATGGCTGATTGGTTTGATACGTTATGACGGCGTGAATTCTCCTACCGATCGTTTAAATGGGATCTCACGTCATGACACGCGGAACACCTACAGCCCTGGATTGCATATCTTGGCGCGTCCCAACATTAAGTTGGAGATGCAGTACACCTATAACTACGAACAGCCCGTCCCTGGAACCAATACGTTTTATCGCGCTAACCAGTTCTTGTCTGGAGTTGACTTTGTTTTCTAGAGCGCGTTTCACAAATACCTGCGCAGGGTAATCCAGAAGCAGGCGATATAGAA
>PLZC01000128.1:9010-9143 GCA_003151985.1 Acidobacteriaceae bacterium | reverse complement strand
ATCCCTGGACGACCATCTCCGAGATGGAACTTGTCGCGGCGGTCCAGGCGCTTCGGTCGGTTGAAGGCCGAGCGCGGATCGAGCTTCACTCAGACTCCGAATACCTGGTCTATGGAATGCGCGCATTTGTCTC
>PLZC01000128.1:0-8969 GCA_003151985.1 Acidobacteriaceae bacterium | reverse complement strand
ACGAACTGGCGTATGAAGCCGCCCGCTCTCTCTGTGTGCAACAGAAGGTAGCAGCATAATGCCGGCCAAGAATTCAGAACGTTTAAGAAGGAGAAACACAGATGGCATCGATTGCGGAAGCAAGCTCGCTGTTTGAAATCGACGTGGAGCTCGACGGACTCCTCGAAGAGATCGAGGGCCAGGTTGAGTCAGAAGGTCAGGCCGCGGAAGGCCTGGTTGCTCGGTTCCAGCAGTTCTGCGAGGCGCACGGCGAGAAGGTCGACCGGATCGGCCGCTTTGTGCGCATTATGGAAGCCCGAGAACAGTATTGCCGGAGCGAGTCCGCGCGGCTTGCTGACCGAGCTCGGGCCGCAGCCGGCAAGGTGGAGCGCACCAAGAATATGGTGCTCTATTACTTGTTGAGCTGGGACCTCAAGAAGATTGAAGGTCAGCAATTCACTCTGCGCGCTCAGAAGAACAGTCAGGACTCGGTGCGAATCACGGATGAGACGGCGCTGCCGAAGTGCTATTGCTGGATTGAGGCGCGGGTTGATGGAGTTGTCTGGGGGACGATGCTCTCACTTGTTCCAGACGAACTTGCGAAGTCTTTGGAGTTGTCGGTCCAGGTGACGCGACCGAATGCTGATGCGATCAAAGGGGCCGCGATGCGTAATGAACGTGTCCCAGGGGCATGCATGGGTGATCAGAAATAGTTGGGACAGCTTTCCACGAGCACTCGATAAGGGTCTTGCGTCGGCACTTCCGGATTGACTCGATCAGTGCATTGTCGCCGAAGCGTGTGTCCAGAATTCTCGGTCTTGGAAACGTGGTCAAGGCGTCAACCGTGGACCATACCCAGACAGATCGTCGAACCCTTGCCGGCTCCAAAGCGATAATACCCTTACCGCATCTTAATGTACGAGATTGGTCGGTAGGCGTACACTGTAAGCGTCCCGAGCTCCCCTCTTGACCAAGCCGAGGAGTCGTCTCAAGAAGTGCCCACCACCTTTTTTGGTGGACACCTGATGAGTGGGTCTAAGCGGCCTGGGACGATTGGGTCTGGAGCGACGGGGCGAGGTTCCACGGCAGGAGTTCTTCGATGCGGCTGATGGGATGGTCGGCGATCTGGGACAAGACGGTGCGAAGATAGAACTCCGGATCGAGGCTGTTCAGCTTGGCCGATCCGATCAGGCTATACATGGCGGCGGCACGTTCACCGCCGCAATCGGAACCTGCAAACAGGTAGTTTTTCCGTCCAAGAGCCACGGCACGCAGAGCTCGCTCGGCTGCGCTGTTGTCGATCTCCAACATGCCGTCTTCGGTGTATCGCGTGAGCGCATGCCAGCGCGAAAGCGCATAGCGGGCAAAAATGGGTACAACTCGGCAGTGTGGGCCCCTCTGGGACTAGCGTCTATCCCTCGTATCTCAAGTCGAGCTGTCATTTCAACTGTCGTTACCGACAACGAAGTACAAGGGCACTCATACGCGGCACAGCCACACCTTCACCGAAGGTATGATCGGGGCTCTTTGGTGTCCAGCGTCCATCAGCATCGACCCAGCATCCTCCGAATGTGATTCCGCTCTTGCTATCGGGAGATGGCGCAAGCAATCGATATCCAGTCAGTTCGCCCATGCCCAGTTCCGCCACGGAAAGATACGCATCCTGCGACTTGTCCCGATTCACAGCGACAACTGCACGCGGCTTTCCACCTGCTCCGCAGATGCAGCAGCTCAGGTTGATGCCCTGCGGGTCGAAATCGACCGACAGAACCTGCGGAGAGCCGGTGAGAGCTGCAACAAATGCGAGCATGCCGTAATAGGGCGCGCCAGCCGTGTTGGTGCCCTCTCCGTCATCCTGGATCGGGGTGTACGAGCTGACGAACCCGAGCTGGTTTACTCCCGTCTCAATGTTGACGCCAGCGCACCCATACTGTGCCAGCAAAAGCATGTAGTCGAGCGTCCATAGAGCGCCGAGCATCGTGTCGCTCACGCCCGGGAGTCCGCCTCCAGAAAACGAGTTAGTTTCACACATCCGCCAAGGAATTCCGCTCTCTTGAGAGGCACGAGCTAGTCGCTCAAGCTTCGTCTTGAGATTCTGGTCAGGGTAGGTCAACTGGTCAACTGCTCTGCTGAACCGTGCTGCTGTCCACCGCGGTAGTAGTGAGTCGTGAGCAGTTGGACCTCGCCGTTTGCGTTCTTCGCCATCTGCTCCACCCACTCCACTGACGCTGCCGTATCAGGGGCGGCGAAGCGTACGTCGGGAACGGTCTTCGCAATGGTCTCGTGCCACTCGTCATATTTAGCGCGATAGGCCTCGTAGGTATACGGCGGCGTTCTCAAGGGTTTGATACCCTTCCCGTAGTTCTCCACTTCGTTGCCGAGCTCGACGGCGTCAAGATGTGAGCCTAAAATCGAGGCGACATCTTTCACCTCCCGGAGCGCCTCAACAAGTGAACCCTGACCGAGATTGAAACACCAGATTGCGGTCCATCCTGTCTTCTTCAGAAACCCGCTCAGCTGCTCAAGCTTTGCCCGTGTGATGACCGTATCCTTCGGCTCGGCAGCGCCCCGGCCGTCAGGTTCATACCGGCTGAAATCGGAAACGATGCCGCCAATGCGCAGAACGCCGCTTCTCCCCAGATTGTTCAGAAGCTGCACATACCTGCTGTTCGTTTCGCTCAACAGGCCGGTCACCGCGGCCGAAGACTTCTCATAGCCAAGACCAACGAAGTTTGCAGGCACTTGCCCGAGGGGGGCTGGATGTCTCAAGCGAATCGAGATGGGCGTGACTGTAGCCCCCCAGCCCCGTGTGGCCTGGGAGACCAACAGGCCTGTAGATAACCTGGTTGCATCACCCAAGAACAATCGACGATTCAACTTGCCGTACATCACTACCCCTCAAAGGAATCGGCCTGTCTTCTGCTCCATTCGGGCTACTGATCGTCAACGTGAACTCAAAATCGGCGTAATTGCAAAGTTCGACGGCGCGGTCAATTGTGTCCTGATCCAGATAACGAGGCTGGTACCTTCCAGGTGATCGATGTGGCCGACGCGAAAGTCTTTGCCCTCCTTAACGAGTTTGCCATTCAATCGCAGTGCTATGCCTCCGCTTCCCCATCCGTCGACGACGAACGCCGTGTTCACTGCCGGCGATTTGTCGCTGGCCTTGAGCTCCAACTCCAGCTTCGCGTTTCCCTGTGCTAGCCGGTGCAGGTGATAAGCCCGGTCATCGCGGCTGTAACCGTCGTTGGCAAAATCCTCCCCGAATACCTTTAACTCTGGCGACTGTAACCATGCACGAGCCACCGGCAGCATTGCAGCAACGGGCTGGTTTGTAAGTCCTATAAGGAAGCGGCCTTCCACGGCGCCGTCTCTAGCTCGCTTCGTTTCTGGAGGTTCGGGAGAGAGAATCGCCGAGCTGGACACACGGTCCAGTGCAATCGCAAATCGCCCGTCCGATGGAATTTGGGAGACGGGCCAATGATTCCAGGTTGGAAACTTGGAGAACCACGGCCGATACTCGACCGCACCGCCCCCGTAGGGAATGATCACAGTAGGTGGCTCATAGATGTACACCGGCTTAAATTCCGACTTCGTGTTCACGAGGGCTATATTCGCGTTTGGGACGGGATTGCGGAATTCACCGCCGAGACTTCCGTCGGACGGCCACGTCTCCCAACTGAAAGTACGCGTCTCACCATCCAAATTGGCCAGCGTAGCCGCCTGGATCAAGACGTTGTCCTCAGCCTTTTCGCCCGGATTGTTCAGAGTTGCTGGCTCCGTAATGCTGTACTCGCTTTGGGGACCATGTACCAGAAAGTGGCGAACCGCCAAGCCGTCGGGATAGATCGTGTAGTACTCGTCCGCCCAGTCACCCCAGCCAGTGATCGGATCGCGCTCGCCAATGTTGTACTTAACATCGGTCAGCGCATAGCGCCAATGCACGACGACACGCGCGGGACTGTTTTCAATCAGCCGGACGTGAGAATAGCGCGCCTGCTTGTCGGACATGTGCTCCACACAGCCGAATTCGCTCCTCGGCGCTTCCGCGCTCTGGTCTCCGACCCATCGGCCGTTTTCCGTAACCAGATTCATGTTGTATGCAGTCCCGTGCCAAAACACCATCTTGTAGACCGCATCGTCGAACGTGACGACGAGATCGGGATAGTCGTCAATGCGCCAAAGTTGATCCCACTCTGGGTAGAACTTCAGCCCTGTATAGAACGCCCCAAAGTGCTTCTGTCCATCCGGGACAGACGGCAACTTGCGCCAGGTTAGCGGAGGGGGTGAAGTTAGGCGCGAGGACTCGTACGCTGTTCTAATTTCGCTGGCGCTGAGGGCCCGGTTGTGGATTTTCAGCTCGTCAATGATTCCGTCAAATGAATACGAGGCTGGAATGTTAATCGAAACAGGCGCCGCTGCGGGGAGTTGCTCTAGGTTGCGGCCAATCTGGAATGTACCTCCGGTGGGTTGACCTGTCTTTGGGTCTACTTCACCCTGGGCGAGATGGCCGGCGACCATCAGACGGCCGGCTTCCTGCCCGTTAATGAAGATGCTGAGGCCGCTATTAGGGTCGAAGGTCCCGGCTATTTGCGACCACTGCATGAACGGTATTTGCATCGCCGAAACGCACTCCCGCCATTGATCATCCACGAAAATGCGCAGGCCGATGTGCCCAGTGGCATCAAGCCCGAAAAAATATCGGTTCTTCTGTTCGACGATCGCATTCCAGTTCCAAGGGTAAGCTTGCGGAGCAATCCAAGCCTCGAATGTCACGGCTTCGTGGATTTCTGGCAGATCTGAATTGCGTGTAATGCGGGTCGTGAACCCGTCGAACTTGAGACCCTTGCCGCGGACGCCGTCCACGAACGAGAAATTCCCCTGTATCGTGTCCTCAGTCTTCTGGACACGTTCAACGGTGGCGTTGCCGCTTGCTTCATCGAACGACCAGTGCGCTAATAAGCTGTTATCCTGGCTGAACGCTGACTGGCACATAAAAACAAAGAATGCCAACTTCAAAACTATTCGACGCTCCAAGTACACCTCCATCGGACTCCAAATGCTTGTTCAATTCGAACTCATCGCAGGGCACACTCCGCTCAATCCTGCAACGTGGACACTGTGGGCACAACCCCTTAAACCATCAGGAAGCCACCATTCACTTCAATCACCTGGCCCTGGATGAAGCGCGCAGCGTCCGAATGCTTCTCGATCCTCTGTCGACAGCCGGCTCGCGATATCTCGCAAAGTGTCTGTCGTTCTGTCCAGATAGTCCCTGCTTGGAACTTCAGGGCTAGACAGCACCCTGGTTTGGCGTGGTCGCAATCAGTGTGAACTTGGTATCGGTGTTAGCGAAAAATCGGACCAGGAGGTCAAATGTGTCCTGATCCAGATAACGAGGCTGGAACCCTCTAGGTGATCGATGTGGCCAATGCGAAAGTCTCTGCCCTCCAGAACAGGCTTGCCGTTCAATCTCAGTGAAGCTCCGTTGTGACCCCATCCATCGATTACAAATGCGGGGTTGATAGCTGGCGATTTCTCACTGGCTTGAATGCTAAACTTCAAGATCGAGGCTTCCTTTGACAACCGGTGCAGATGGTAAGCGCGATCATCGCGACTGAAACCGTCGCTTGTAAACTCCGCGCCTGAAATCTTCAGATCCGGCGAATGCATCCACGCACGCGCCAACGTGACTGCACCAAGCGGCTGGTCAGTGAACCCCGTCAGCCAACGAGCTTCCACGGCACCGTCCCTTTCTCGTTTCGTCTCGGGCGGGTCGGGTGTGAAGATCTCCGAACTGGATACGCGGTCAGGCGCGAGTGATGGGCGGCCATCTGATGGGATTTGCGCGACCGGCCAATGATCGAATGTATCGAAGGATAGTTTTCCGTCTACACCTTCATAGCCCATTGAAGTAGGCACCTCGAAAATCCACGCAGGCTTGAATTGCGATTTTAGATTCACTATGGCGATATTTGCATCGTGGATATCATTTGAGGGGTCACTATGCGCAGTTCCAGTTGCGCCATCGAGATTGGCCAAGGTGACCGCCTCGGTCGCGAGGTTATCCTCAAGTTTTTCGCCCGGGTTATTTAGAACCTGCGGTGCGGTCAGACTGTATCCCCTCTTGGGAGCATGCACCAGAATGTGCCGAACCGCCCAGCCGTCGGGATAGATGGTGTAGTATTCGTCCGCCCAGTCTCCCCAGCCGGTGATCGGATCCTGCTCACCGATGTTGTACAGGACATCCGTCAGGGCATATCGCCAGTGCACGACGACCCGTGCAGGACTGCTTTCGATCAAGCGGACGTGGGAATAGCGGGCCTGCTTGTCGGACATGTGTTCAACACATCCATTTACGGATCGATGTGCTTCGGCACTCTGCTCTCCCATCCAGCGGCCATTCTCCATAACCAGAGATAGGCCGTAGGTAGTCCCATGCCAGAAAACCATCTTGTAGGCTGCTGCGTCGTCGAAGGTAACGACAATATCGGGATATTCGTCAATGCGCCAGAGCCGGTCCCACTCCGGGTAGAACTTCAGAGCCGTGTAGAAGGCGCCAAATCGCCTTTCTCCATCCTGGATGCGCGGCAGCTTGCGCCAGGTCAGCGGAGGCGCCGAGGCGGGACGCGAAGACTCGAAAGATCTTTGGATCTCGCTGGCATCGAGGGCGCGGCCGTAGATTCTGAGCTCGTCGATGATTCCGTCGAATGAATACGAAGCAGGGATGGGCCTGGTGGCAGCGGCGGGCAATTCGTCGAGGTTGCGGCCGATCTGGAAGGCGCCACCCCCGGTTCGAGTGGAAGTGAAGTATTTATCCTCACTCTCAGACCGAATCGCATTCTCCCTCCGGGAGAATCGGCCTGAGATCTTCAAACGACCGGCCTCTTGTCCGTTGATGTAGATGGTCAGGCCGTTGTTGGGATCGAAGGTTCCGGCAATATGCGACCATTGCATAAAGGGCACTTGCGTGAATGAAACGCACTCCCTCCAATGATTGTCGATGTAGACCCGCAAACCGATGTGCCCTGTCTCGTCCAACCCAAAGAAATACCGGTCCCTCTGCTCGACGATGGCACTCCAATTCCACGGGTAAGCCTGAGGAGCAATCCAGGCTTCGAAGGTTACTGCATCTTTGATTTCAGGCGCATTCCATTTCCCGTTCACGAAGGAATTGCGAGTAATACGGGTAGTGAATCCGTCGAACTTGAGACCCTTGCCATGGACGCCGTCCACAAACGAGAAATTTCCCTGGATCGTGTCCTCAGTCTTATGAACGTCTTCAACGGTGGCAGTGCCCCCTGCCTCATTGAACGACCAGTGGGCTAATAAGCCGTTATCCTGGCCGTTGCTTTGCGCACGTAAGTCCTGCGATCTGGCGCAGGGGGCCGCGACACACAGGCAAGCAGCGGTGAACAATCTTGCCATCCCAAGTTTTGACATAGTTCCTCCGATTGCAGGCTTAAGTTGAAGGATCAGCAAAACACTAATTCGCACTTACCCGCACAGCTTTCCCGCCGAATTCTACTTTAGCGTCGGGATTTTTCTCAGTGTCGAGCCCGGCTCCGTGCCCGGGTTGTCTTACCACAACCATGCGTAAAGTTCGGTTCTTTGGCATCCCGGACAATTCACCTTTGCGCGGCCCAATGGCCAGCGTTTTGGCGGCTCCGTACCACGACACAAGGAGAGCTTGTCTGTCTGGAATCACAATGCCCAGACGGCCGTCACTCTGCACTTACATCCAGTCAGCCGCACACGTTTCCATCCCCCCTTTCGGAGGAGAGTGATTTCAGCATCTCAATCGCCCCCAAGACGAAACCCAGGGTGTGCGTCATACCAGCATGCCAGGGCCCCGAACAACTCATCTGTGGCGTGTGGTCGGGGATGATCACTCCATCGAAATTGTTTCGCTTCAGAATTGAAAGGATGCGAACGATATCAACCTCACCCTCATCGATAAACGCTTCTCGATAGTGCGGCACTTTCCCAATAACGTTGCGGAGGTGAATATAAGCAATCTTCCCTTGCCTGCTGTATCGTTCTACCGTGTCGTAGACATCTCCTTCCGTCATCTCCGCAGTCGTTCCCACGCATAGTTCAAGGGCATTGCAATGACTGGGAACAATATCGATCAGTCTCTGATACATGTGGGGTTGATAGATAAGGCGCGGCTGACAGCGTATCGTCGGCATCAGAGGGTCATCCGGGTGAGCGGCCAGCCTGACACCGGATTGCTCGGCAACCGGAACGACCTCCTGCAAGAATCTTTCGAGTCTGCGCCAGAGTTCCTCGTGCGAGATGGAGGGCTGTGAGCCAGGCGGCGAATTCTGGTCGTAAATCATATTCCAAACCATTCCTTTTGGAACGGGTACTTCATCTGCCGGACCGTCCATTACTACCGTGATAGCTCCTCCACGCCCTAATCGGCCGGTTAATCGACCGGCCACTCCCGCGAGGCTGAAGTTATATCCAAGAACTGGTATTCCAGCTTCTCCGATCCGACGAATGATCATTTTGACGTTTTCAATCTGCTGTCGACATTTGGGGCCATCCAGAAGGATGTCATGCCAGTGAGCGGGATCGAGATTTTCAACTGCTTCTAAAACCAAACCGGCGGCTTCAATTTCCCTTCGAATTCTCCTCAATTCTTCGATGCTCCACAACTCGTCCGGATCACCGGCCACTCCCCACGCCTCATACCGTGCCCCCGTTGGCTGGTTGTTCCGCGGATTCGCTGTGCCCTGATTGAAGTAGTCCACCAGATGGATTACCACGTGCGTACAGCCCGCCTGTCGCGCGAAATCGTAATAGTCGCGTGTCAACATATGACGGTACAATCCAAGCCCAAGTTTCATGAGTGGTTATCGTTGCTCCCTTAGCTTTACATGACCCCATGCCTTCGAAATGCAGCCACTGCGCTGGTCCCTTTCCCGAGAGCCTGCCTCACCAGCTTTTCTCCACGGCCTTTCTCCAGAGCTCTTGTGAAGACC
>PLZC01000245.1 GCA_003151985.1 Acidobacteriaceae bacterium | reverse complement strand
GGAATCGCTGGCGCCAGCTTCGGATGTTCGCGCTCGGGCACCTTCCGTTCCGCCGGAATCGCGCTGGCCAGCGCCAGGCGCACCTCCCGCCGGTGCACTCCCAACTTCCGCGACACCGCCCGGATCGTGCCCGGACCGTGTTCGTACTCCCGCCTGATCTGCTCGTATAGCTCCACCTTGGCTCTCCTGTTCTCCAATCCGTCCATCCTTCCGGGCGCGAATGCCCGAAACAAGATATACGGCCTTGGGGTTACAGGTGGGGCCAGATCAGACGCGCGAAAGGGGACAATTCAGAGTAGCGAACTCACATACCGCTCACGGAGTTGCAGCGTTTCTCGAACCTCGATACTCACGGGGGTGCGCTGGGTTCGACGTTCCGGCGGAGACGAAGATGTCGCACGTCCGCAAAAGTGAACTGGCCAAATGGCTACCGGACCAGTGGAAGCTGCATCAGGCGGCGCTTAGGTCAAAGCGAATTGGGGCATTTGGAGAACTCAATGACTGAGCGGCGCCTCATTTTGTCACTGCACAACTCCCAAGGTTCCCTTAGGTCGGAGGATAAAGCGAGTTCATTTGATATGCCTGTCAGCTTGTCGGCAAATTTATCTGCCGTTAGAGGCCGACTAAAATAGTAACCTTGAATTTCGTCACATTGATGTTCGCGCAGGAATGACATCTGCTCCTCGTCTTCGACTCCTTCGGCGATTACCTTGAGGCCAAGACTCTTCGCCATGCCGATGATTGCGGTCGTGATCGCTGCATCGCCGGGATTCGTCGCGATATCTCGGATAAACGATCGGTCGATCTTTAGTTTGCTGACCGGAAATCGTTTCAGGTAGCTTAGGCTGGAGTAGCCTGTGCCAAAATCGTCGATCGCCAACTTCAACCCCATTTCGTTCAATTCCTGAAGGACTGAGAACATCACGTCCGCATTGCTAAGCAAGAGGCTTTCCGTGAGCTCCAATTCGAGGTATTGGGGGGCGAGTCCAGTCTCGCATAGCACTCTTCGAATGAGATCCCGGAATCCATCCTGGCGAAACTGAACTGCTGATACATTTACTGCGACTCGCACCTCTGGAAGTCCATCGTCTTGCCATTTCCTGGCCTGTGAGCAGGCGGTCCTGAGAACCCATTCACCAATTGGCATAATCAGGCCGCAATTCTCGGCTATCGGTATGAATCTATCTGGTGGTATGAGGCCTAATTTCGGATGTTGCCAACGGAGCAATGCTTCCACACCGACGATCTCTTCGGTCAAAATATCCATCTGCGGCTGATACACGAGGAAGAACTCCCCCCTTTCAAGCGCCAGGCGCAAACCGTTCTCCAGTGTCAATCGCTCCACCATCTCGGCGCTCAAGTCTTCAGTGAAGAACTGAAAACTGTTAGGTCCGTTCTGTTTCGCGCTATACATAGCGGCGTCTGCATTCTTTATTAGCGTCTCGCCGTCCTTACCATGTTCGGGATACATGCTGATGCCAACGCTGCATGTGATGCTGAGCGAATGACCACGAACGGAGAACCCAGCGGTCATCGCGTCTACGACTCTTTGAGCTGCAACAGCCACGTCCGACGCATGCTCAACGCCTGTCAGCACAACAACGAACTCGTCACCGCCTACTCGCGCAACGGTATCCTGTTTGCGCAACCACTCCCTAAGTCGAGTAGCGACTTCCTGCAAAACCTCGTCACCGGCTGAGTGGCCAAGCGAGTCGTTGATAATTTTGAATCGATCGAGATCCAGGAATAGAACCGCAACTTTGTCTTTTCGCCTTGCAGCAGAAGCGAGAGCCCCCGCTATTCGATCCTGAAGGAGAATGCGATTGGGCAATCCTGTGAGGGCATCATAATAGGCCAGGAATTGCACCCGCTCCTCCGCGACCTTTCTGTCAGTGATGTCCTCAATTGTGCCCTCGTAAAAGCCAATGTTGCCATCCGCGTCACGTGCAGCGCGCATAGTCATCACAACCCACTTCTTCGCGCGATCCCTCCGGTAGAGTTCTACTTCAGTTCGCCGCACTACGCCGTTCTTGTCCACTTCATGTTTCAAGCTAAACATTCTGCGAGGGTCTACGAATAGCTGAAGAGCCACGTTTGAGACTTCAGCAAGGAACTGTTCAGAGTCATCGTAGCCGTGCATTTGAGCGAGGGCTCGGTTGATGCTGACCGGACGGCCTTCTGGAGTGACCTGGAAGATCCCGACGACAGCGTCCTCAAAGATGGTCCTATACTTCTCTTCTGCAAGACTAAGTGCTTCCTCCGCACGCTTGCGTTCAGTAATGTCTTGCTTGATCGCAACGAAATGAGTAATTCCGCCACGCAGCGACGCAACCGGGGTAATTGTCATATCCTCTGTGTAAAGATCACCGTCTTTGCGCCGATTGACGATTTCCCCGCGCCAGGTCTTGCCAGAAGAAATTGTTGCCCACATCTCCTTATAGAATGCCTTGTTCTGCTTTTCTGAATTCAACAGCCGTGGGTTCTTCCCGAGGGCCTCTTCGGATGAGTAGCCTGACGAATTGGAGAAGGCAGGGTTTGTCCATGCGATCCTGCCGCTGAGATCAGTGATCATAATTGAGTTAGCTGCTGCCTTCAATGCTTCCGCCTGTAACGTCAATTGTGCATTCGCTGCGAATAGCTCGGAGGTTCGGGAAGCAATTTCTTCCTCGAGATGCTCTCGATGTTGGCGGAGTTGATGGTCCTGACTCTCGATCTGGTCGAGCATGCCGTTGAATGCGACGACCAACTTTCCGAACTCATCTCGGCTGGCAACCGGTGCGCGAATCGAGTAGTCAGCCGCCTTCGAAATAGACTCAGCCGTATGCAAAAGCTCGCTCAATGGACGAGATATCGGTCTCTGGAGACCAGGCGCAAGCAGAAAGGCCAATAGCAGTGTAACCATCGCGGTTGCGACAAACTCTGCGCTGTATTCTCGCAGTCGCGTGTTCAATCGTTGTAGGTCAGACTCAATGTAAATCGTGCCTACAGTGTCGCCGGAAAGGACAATCTTGCGGAATAGAACCAGGCGATTGGATTCGAATCTCGTTGCCTGCGTTTGCGCGGCAGGGGGAACAAAGTCGGAGTCTTCTCCTTGGCGGACGTATTTGGCAAATGGTTTGCCATCCTGGCTGTAGATACAGGCCGCGGTGACACTTGATTCCACACGCAATGCTTCCAGAACATCCCGTGCCGAATCGGAGTCATGAAACGTCAGCGCCGCTGTGCTGTTCCGAGCCAGAACATCTGCAAGAATCGTCAAATCTCGTACCATTGAGCGTTTTAGCCCAATGAAGTCGAATACGCCAATGGGAATCAAGATTGAGATAGCAGTCGCGCAAGCCATTACTACGAACAGGCCCGTAAGCTTGTTGCGGATCGACCAGTCCCGGATCGGCTTCATCGTTTGCATCTTTTACTAAGCTCTATTCAATTACGAGTTTGGCCACGCTCAACAGCCTGGAACTCATGCGCAGGCCCGCTTGAGTCGCAGCCCTGTGATTCGCGTGGAAGTGCACTTGATCGCCTTGCAAGACAAAGTTAATCATTCCACCACTCTCAACAAACCCTTTTGTCTCCCCTACTGTCAGAACACTTGTCCCGCGCAGGATTTCAATTACGTGAAGCGCCTGCGGGTTTTGTGACGCGCCGATGAACAGTACCTGGCAGTCGCGGGACTGATCCCCATTCTGAACAGGAATTACCGCAATTGAACGACCGGCAATTGTCTTGTCCTTGACGATCTGACCCAACTGGGACTCAAACGACCGGTCATTCAAAATACACATTCGAATGGGCGCCACTGTGCTCGGGAAGCTCTCAGAGGGCCATTCGACAAACTTCGCAAAGTTGTACA
>PLZC01000057.1 GCA_003151985.1 Acidobacteriaceae bacterium | reverse complement strand
TTCCTGGCCTGAGTGCGAAGGCTTTCCGTCTCCGTGTCGTTGAAGGCCTTGCCGATCCCGTTCTGGACAGGCAGTTTGAGCTGCTTGCTCTTCCTGAGTCGCGCCCGGATGATCTCCCCGGAGTCGCCGAGCATCTTCAAGAGAAAACGGACCTCTTCATTGATAGATTTCGGCGCAGCGCTCTCTCGTAGGCGGCTCTCCTGATAATGGAGGACCGAAGATTCGTCGATGTCCACAATCAGTTTGGCGCCGAGCAGGCGCGAAACATGTCCAAGAGCGTATTGGGCAAATGTGGCAGACCGGTACCGGAGTTCATAGCCATCCAGATACTCGTCAATGATCTCTCTCAGGGCTCGAATTCGTTGCTGGCGGGTCTCTGTGATGTTGTTAAATCCAGCCTCCAAATCCCGCCTTCGTTGCTTCTCCGCTTCCTTGGCTACCGTCTTTGATGTTGACTTTGTGGACTCCCGGATCAGGCGTCCAGCGAAATAAAACTTGTACCACCAGACATCCCCTCGTTTGAAGACAGCCATCCTAGCCTCCTGTTTCTGCGTGAGGCGCCGNNGTTTGAGGCGGGAGCCACAACGTTGAGCAGGATTGCTATCGATACCGCATCCATTTTGAAATAGCGTGGGCACAAAAATGGGCACAATCGCTGTTTTTCGAGGTTTTTCTGGATGCTTTTTGTTGCTCTAAGTTGTTGATTCTAATTGGCTCCTCAGGTAGGACTCGAACCTACAACNNCGGTTAACAGCCGAATGCTCTGCCATTGAGCTACTGAGGAGTGTTATTTGCTTTAAATTGTCCATTACCAAGGTAGCAGAGAGCACAAAGTCCGTCAAAAAAGGAACTGACGGCCAGCCGACCGATTTCTCCCTCTCGTCCCGAAGAAGCGGACGGGTGCCGCTTTGGGAAGCGAATCTGCCTGCTTGTTCGGCACCGGACCGAACAGGCAGGATCGGTCGCGGGCAATTACCATAAAAGAGGAACCGAAGAAGGAGGCCAGATGTCTCGGATTTCCCGGCTGGACCGCGGTGAAGTGACGCCGGAGATGGGGGCACTCTACGACAAAGCATTTGCCCAGCGCGGCAATGTTCCCAACATGTTCCGCGTCATGGCACACCGGCCAGAGATCTTCGCGACCATGCAGGCCCACTTTGGCGCCGTGCTCTCGACCGGCACAGTTTCCACCAAGCTCAAGGAACTGATCATCGTCCGCACCAGCCAGGTGAACGTTACGCCGTACTGCCTGGCCAGCCACACCATTCTGGCCAAGGGGCTTGGATGGTCGGACGACCAATTGGCTCACCTGGCGGACTGGCCCCAACGGGAGGACTTTACTGCTGCCGAGAAGGCCGCCCTGCGGCTGGCGGAGACTGTGACACGCGACGCCCACGGCGTAACCGACGAGCAGTTTGCTGAGCTGCGCAGCTTCTACTCGGAAGGCGAGATCGTGGAGTTGCTCTGCGCCATTGGCTTGTTCAATTACTTCAACCGCTTTAACAACGCTCTACGGATGGAGCCCACCAAGCCAGGAGAAGGCGACTGCGCGGAGGTCGTTTCCTTGGCTTGAGACCGATGAATTCTGCAAGAATCGGCGCGAAAAGCTGCGTTTTCGACTCAAAACTACGTCTTCAGCTAATAGGTAAAATTTGTAAGTTATTCATTCTTTGTGGCTTACTTATACGTGCGGGTTGAAAAGATGATAAAAAGAGGTGGGGGGGGTGGGGGGTACCAGAACATCTTCGTGGTCTTTTCGCCTTGCAAGAACACCATTGAGCACATAGGGGGCTGAAATTGGATTCGACCAAGCTGCATTCTCCTGCATTGCGGAATCTCCTATTCATATTGTGCGCCTGGCGGTTCTAATAAAATGCAGATGAATATCGACCTTGCTCCGGCAACGGGCTTTGTGCGGGAGAAAGAGCGGAGTTGAGGAAGGAACATTCCCTCAGGGGCTAAAGCCCACGCGTATTTTGCAGCGTTTGCGGCACGACTGAAGTCGTGCCCTGTTACAAATACAAAGCCTTCGCCCCAACACTCTTGCCTGAGCAAGATTGATATTCATCTAAATGCAAAGTGTAGAGGTGAGACCGCCGGGTCGAGGATCGCGGTCTCCCGCCCGAGCCGACAAACGACGAGAAGCCCGTACCTTTCAACGGATTGAGTTTCTTTCGCAGCCTGCGACAACCGGTATGATTGATTCATAGACAACTTACATTCACCAGCTACAGAGCGCTGCGCAACACGAACAAGGAGTCCCTTTTGCCGATGAAGTTGAAATTACCTGACGGCCCATTCCGGGCTTACCTCTTCGACTGCGATGGAACCATTGTGGATTCGATGCCCTTGCACTACGTTGCCTGGAAGAAGGCTCTTGACGAATGGAGCTGCGCATTCGAGGAGAAACAGTTTTATGCCTGGGGCGGCCGGCCGGTGAACGAAATTATTGCCACCCTGAATGAGGAAAACGGGCTGAAGATGCCGATCGACGCGGTTGCCAAACGCAAGGAGGACTTCTTTTGCGAGCAACTCCATACGCTAAAAGCTGTTCCTGAAGTGCTGGAGCACATCGACGCTCAGCATGGGCGGATTCCATTCGCAGTCGTCTCCGGCAGCGGGCGGAACTCGGTGGTGGGTTCTCTGATTGCACTCGGCATTCTGGACAAATTCGATACCATCGTTGCAGCGGAAGACTACGAGAACGGCAAGCCGGCTCCCGATGCTTTTCTGCTTGCGGCCGAGAGGCTGGGCGTGTCTCCGAAGGACTGCCTGGTATTTGAAGACACGGCGATGGGCGTGCTGGCTGCGACCGCTGCGGGAATGGCTTGCGTCAGGGTGCCTTCGGCCGCAGAAAGAAACTGCGGAACCGCGGCTTCCCGTCCGGCGTAAATACCCAGAAGAGGTTCGGGACTGATGCAAGAAACCGAAGCGGTCCAAAGCTCAAAGGAGGCCGTTGCCCAACCCCGGGCCGAATGGGCGGTGTTGCTGGGCATTGCTGCCGCGGTCTCACTTGTCCATCTGGCCACCAACGGCCGCTATGGATTTCACCGCGACGAATTCCAGTTCCTGAGCGATGCCCGCCATCTCGACTGGGGGTTCGTGGCCTACCCGCCGCTGACGCCCTTTCTGGAGCGGATTGGCCTCGAAGTTTTCGGACTTTCGCTGGTGGGCCTGCGGCTCTTTTCGGTTTGCGCGCAGGCGGTGGCCATTGTCGTTACCGGCCTTATGGCACGCGAGCTGGGCGGCAATCGGCTGGCCCAGGCTACGGCCGCTATTGCCGTGGCGCTTTCACCGCTTCCGCTGTTCAATGGGACTGAATTCCAGTACACATCCTTCGACTTCCTGTGGTGGGTGCTGATTGCCTGGTTCACGATTCGCTTGCTGAGGACGGAGAATCCGCGCTGGTGGCTGGGCATTGGGGCCGTGGTGGGCTTGGGCCTGCTGACAAAGTACTCGATCGTCTTTTTCATCGCCGGAGTCCTTGGCGGGCTGGTGCTTTCGCAAGCCCGCCGATACTTCCTTAGCCGCTGGTTCTGGGGCGGGATTGCTCTGGCGCTCACGATCTGTTTGCCCAATTTTCTTTGGCAGGTTGGCCACGGATTCATCTCTTACCAATTCCTGCAACACATTCACATTCGCGACGTGGGCCAAGGCCGGGCCAATGGTTTCCTGCGCGACCAGTTTCTGATCTGCGTGAACCTGTTTGCCGCGCCATTGTGGGTTGGCGGGCTGGTCTCGTTCCTCCGCAATCGCCGCTACCGGATGCTGGCCTGGATGTACCTTATCCCGCTGGCGCTGTTCGTGCTGGCCAAGGGGCGCGGCTACTACATGGCTGCGGCATACCCCATGCTGCTGGCCATGGGCGCGGCGGCGGCCGAGCGCTGGGTTACGTCCCTGCCGAAGCTGGCCCGGCGAGCAGTGGAAGCTGTTTTCTTCGCTGGATTGGCCGTCTGCGGTGCGTACATCTGGGCCTTGATTCTGCCTCTTCAGTCCGCCGGGCCGCTGCGTGAGTTCGCGCTCAAGAATAACGGAGACCTGCGCGAGGAATTCGGCTGGAACGAGATGGTAAAGACGGTCGCCGACATCCGCGATTCCCTTCCCCCGGAACAGCAAGCCGGCGTAGGCGTACTGGTTGGGAACTACGGCGAACAGGGGGCGATCGAGATGCTTGGCCCGGCTTACCACCTGCCTTTGCCCATCAGCATGACCAATTCAGCCTGGTTGCGCGGCTATCCGGCGCAGGCGCCTTCCGCGCTTATTGTGCTCGGATTCTCAGCCGAGTCCGCCAACCGCGCCTTCACCGGCTGCCGCCTGGCTGGGCACAACGGGAATTCCGAGGGCATCAAGAACGAAGAGAGCCAGAGCAATCCCGACATTTTTGTCTGTGGCGGCCCGCGCCTTCCCTGGCCGGAGTTCTGGAAGAAATATCAGTCCTTCGGTTGAGGAAACCGGCTCTAACAGGCTTGATTTCCAGGGAATCCGCCCAAAAAAACACATCCTGCAGGGGCTAAAGCCCTTTGATTTAATTGGCTTTATCGGCACGACTGAAGTCGTGCCCTAAAAAGAAACTGGGTTCAAGTCGATGTGTGAGTTGAACAATTCAAATGGTAAGTGAGAAGAAAGTCTTTGAACAAAAGCAGCGAGTTAGCCCCCGCTAACGCGGGGTTGGCGAGTTGGCAAGTTAGCGGGCAGAACGGATCGGCGAAGTTTCATTCCCTCGTGGGTCGGCGAAGCCGGTGGACGACTGTTACAAAGCCTCGGAGATGGAGTTTTTCCGCAGCCTGCTAATAGAGCAAGACCGCCACGCGATAAGCCGTGAACGACCCTTCCACATCCTGAGCGGGGCAACTGCCCACGGCGGCCTGGCGATATTGCCTCGTGGCAATCCGGTCCAGCAAGCTCTTTGGCAGACGCGGCTGGTTCGCTTCCTGCCAAAGCATGCGAAAGGCGGGCTGGTTGCGGGCTATGGCGCCCTTGTTTTGTATGCAATACGCCCGCGCGTCTGTCGGGTCACCTTGCGGTTGAATGCCCTTGGCGCGAAGCAATGCGGCGACTGCGGTCTCGACCTGGACCTGGGTGAGCGCCTGCACGCCGTGCGTGTAATCGGCCACGGCGTAAAGCACGCCACGGCTGGCCACCACCGCCACCCCTACGCGATCTACCTCAGGGTTCATCAGGTTGGTGCGGTGTCCAGGGGAATTCATCCACCCGTTGTGAATGGATGCGGGCGTTTGCCCAAGCGCCACGTTTTCTTCGATCAGGCTGAAGTGCGCGCCCGCCTGCCCGGCCCGCTGTGACAGATCCGGCTCGTCCCCGTAACGGTGGGAGATGGGCCCCTCGGCAGCCATGCGCAGGCAGTGCCGGCGCGCCGCCTCGCCGAGTGCCGGGTCCCACTTGAGCGGCCCGGCCCCTTGCTCGGTGCGAGCCTGGTTGGCCAGCATCACAATCTCCCAGGCTTCGGGCTGGATTGTCGCCGCTTTCCCGTCTTGCGAGGATTGCGCAGGGTGCGCTAAAGATACAGGCGCAACCAGCGCCAGAATGAAAATGAAACGAAGCCGCGAAAGATGCATAACTAATTAGACCGCAATTCGCTGTATTCTGGCAGTGCCGATGCCTTTTCTCTCAGCGTTTACCGTTCGCAGCCTGCAACGCCGCAGCCGCCGCCAGCCACTTGCCGTTGCGGGGATCCTGCTCCTTTCCGCATTTGTGGTTGGAGGGCTCGCCGCGCCGTGGCTCGCGCCGCACAACCCGAGCGACATCGATCTTCTTCATCGGCTGCAGAGCCCCTCGGCTGCGCACTGGGCGGGTACTGACGAACTGGGCAGGGACACTCTTTCGCGCCTGATGTGGGGCGCCCGTCTTTCGCTGGCCGTATCCGTCAGCGTAGTTACGATTTCCCTGGCGCTGGGGCTTACGGTGGGCGGACTGGCCGGCTACATGGGCGGGTGGATCGACACGGCGCTTACAACTTTCGCGATGAACACATTCCTGGCCCTGCCGGGCATTCTGCTGGCTATTGCCTTTGCGGCGTTCCTCGGCCCTGGTTTCTCCAACCTGGTGCTGGCGCTGGCCATTGGCGGCTGGGCCGGATATGCCCGGCTGGTGCGCGCCCAGGTGATGGCGGTCCGGGATCTCGAATATGTGGATGCGGCGCGCGCCCTGGGCGCCAGCGGCCTGCGCATCTTCTTCCGCCACATACTGCCAAATATTGTGCAGCCTATCATGGTGCAGGCGGCGATCGGCATGGCCGGAGTGATTCTGGCCGAAGCCACTCTGTCGTTCCTTGGGCTGGGTATTCCCGCGCCGGCGCCCAGTTGGGGCTCGATGCTGAACGACGCGCGGCTGCATCTTTTCGACTCGCCCCACCTGGTGCTCTTCCCTGCCGCGGCAGTGGCCGGCGCTGTGCTCAGCTTCAACTTCCTGGGCGACGCTTTGCGCGACCAGCTCGATCCACGAACGCGGCTGGAATTGGGGCTCTAAATGAAGATCGGCGTCATCAGCGATAGCCACGGACTGCTTCGCCCCGAGGTGGCGCCTGCATTCGCCGGCGTCGAGCGCATTCTGCACCTGGGCGATGTGGGCAAGGCTTCGATTCTGGAAGAGTTGAAGAAAATTGCGCCGGTAACGGCGATTCGTGGCAACGTGGACCAAACAGGCCTTTGCCGTGAGTTGCCGGAGACTGAGGTGGTGATGATCGGCGGGCGCTACGTTTACATGCTTCACGATCTCGGCGCGCTGCACCTGGACCCGGCTGCCGGCAAGTTCGCCGCCGTGCTTTCCGGCCACACGCATATCCCCAACTTTTACACACGAAAGGGCGTGCTCTACTTCAACCCAGGCTCCTGTGGGCCGCGGCGATTTCAACTGCCGGTGACTGTCGGGCTGCTTGAGGTTGGGGAAGAGGGCGGGTTCGAAGCCAAGGTGGTGAATCTGGATTGCGCTTAGGTGTCTGAAGTGCAGGCAAGAGCGGCGTCTGGCGCGCGAAGTGCGAGGTAGTTTTAGCTTAAACTGCCTTAAATCGAGGATCTCTGTTTACCGTTAAGTTAATAGGTAAAATTTACAACTTATTCATTATGCGACACTTATTTTCCTGCGGGACTAAAACAAGTAGCAAAAATGCCGAAAAAAACTTCCCGACGAATGGAGGTTGACGAGGGCCAAGGGGGCGAGTTCTGCCGAGGCAGTTTTTGGCCACCCTGAATCCATTGTGCGCCGGGGGAGCTTAATTATCCGCAAACCTGGTTGGTTTGTGTGTTGGTTAACGGCGGCGAGTTAGCCTCCGCTTCGCGGAGATGGCGAGTTAGCGAGTTGGCGGATTCTGCGAAGAGGATGCGGGTGGTGACTAGGCGCGCATTCGGGGGTTGACCCACCGGTAGACGACGTCGGTGAGCAGATTGACCAGCACATAGGTTAGGCCGATCGAGAGAAGGCAGCCCTGTACCAGGGCGTAGTCGCGGTTGGAGATGGCGCTGACGACGAGGCGGCCCAAGCCCGGCCAACTGAAGATGGTTTCGGTGACGATGGCGCCGGCCAGGAGCGCTCCAAATTGCAATCCCACCACGGTGACGATGGGCACGAAGGCATTGGGCAGCGCGTGGCGGCATACCACCGCAGTCTCGCTGAGGCCCTTGGCACGGGCGGTTCGGATGTAATCCTGGCCCAGTTCTTCGAGCATTGCCGTGCGCACCATGCGGGTTAGAATCGCGGCCAGCGATGCGCCCATGGCAAGGGCCGGAAGCACGAGATAGGGCCACTCGATTCTGCCTTGCGCGCCGCCGCTGCTGGCTCCTGAAACCGGCAGCCACCCCAATTGAATGGAAAACACCAGGATCAAGACGGGACCGAGCGCAAGCCCTGGAACCGAGAGGCCGAAGAGGCTGACCAATCCCAGGACCTGGTCCAACCACCGGCCGCGCCGGACGGCTGCGAGAATTCCTGCGGGCAGCGCCAAGGCAAGCGCAAATACGAGGGCGGCCAGCGTGAGGGCGAGGGTGTACGGATAGCGGGCAGCAATCAGGTGGCCCACGGTGTCGTGCAGGCGGATGGAGGTGCCCAGGTCTCCGCGGACGACACCGGACCAATAATGCAGGTACTGCGCCCAGAGCGGCTGGTCCAGTCCATATTGGTGGCGCAATGCGCCAATGTCGGCCGGTGTGGCGCTGTCGCCAAGCATCTGTAGAATGGGGTCGCCGGGAACCAGATGAATGAGCAGAAAGACCAGCGAGACCACCAGCCATACTACCGGCAGGGTGAGAACGAGGCGAGTCAGGGTCTGCTTCATGCTTGCTTTAACCATAAAGCCTGAGGCGTTGGTGCTTGAAAGCGGGCGATGGTGCGAGGGCGGCGGCTAAAAGGGGTTGCGGAAAATGGGTTGATTTACGGAGATAATCGCGAAAACCGTCGAATTTCGGCTCGAAAGCCACGGAAAAGCGTGATCTTATAAGTGGCTAAGAATCAACAATATAGAATGATCAGTCGATGATTCTATTGGCTTTATTTGTGCGTATAAATTGAATTTTTACGCGGCCCATGTGCCTGTTGGCATTGAGCGGGGATGAGTGGCGCGGAAAAGGCATAATTTCCAGGGGGTTGGGCCAAGATGGGCATTCGCAGGGGCTAAAGCCCATTGATTTTATTGGCTTTATCGGCACGACTGAAGTCGTGCCCTGATACAGAGCACCATGGAGGGAGTCTTCGGCGGCCTGTGAAACCTGTATTCCAAAATCTCGAAGAGGTTATAATCTGACCCATGGCAGTTGGCCCATTGACGAGCATTCTGAAGGTTGAAGGCGAGACAAGCGAGGACCGCGTCCCCGCTTCCGGCGGTGCGGAAACTGAATCCAAGATGCGGGCCCTGGAGGCGCGACTGGGAGAGTTGGGGAGCCTGATGGTGGCCTATTCCGGGGGAGTGGACTCGGCGTTTCTGGCGGCGACGGCGCATCGGGTGCTGGGGAGCAGGATGCTGGCGGTGCTGGCCGACTCACCCAGCCTGGCTCGGCGCGACATGGAACAGGCATCAGCGTTCGCACTCGAGCAGGAAATGCCCTTGCAAGTGATCCAGACGGAGGAGCTTGACCGGCCCGAGTACCAACGGAACGACGCCAATCGCTGCTTCCACTGCAAGACCGAGCTTTTTGCGGGCATGAAGGCGCTTGGCGCAAAGCTGGGATTCAGCAACATCGCCTATGGCATGAATGCCGACGATACGAGGGATTATCGGCCAGGGCAGCGCGCTGCAGAAGAGAATGAAGTGCTGGCGCCACTGGCCGAGGCCGGGCTTACAAAGCTTGAGATTCGAGCGCTGTCGAAGGCCGCAGGTTACCCGCTGTGGGATCGTCCGGCAGCGCCGTGCCTTTCGTCGCGTGTGGAGTATGGCCGCACCGTGACCCGCGAGGTTCTGGAGCAGGTGGAAAAGGGCGAGGAGAGCTTGCGCCAGTTGGGATTCCGCGAGCTGCGGGTCCGCCACCATGGGGAACTGGCTCGCGTAGAGATTGCCCGCGCCGAGCTGCCGCGCGCGCTTTCGATGGAGATGCTGGACGCCATCACATCGGCTCTGAAGCAGGCCGGTTTTCAATACGTGACGCTCGATTGCAGCGGGTTCCGCTCCGGCTCACTGAACGCGATTCTTCCCGCCGACGTGCTGGCCCGGCGCGGCGTGTAGCCCAACAGTTTAGAATCACCTTCGATGAGAATTGGATATCTTGAGTGTTTTTCCGGCATTAGCGGCGACATGCTGCTGGGCGCGCTGGTCGATGCCGGAGTCTCCTTCACCAGTCTGGCGGAAACAGCCTCGGCGCTGAACGTGGGCGCGCGCCTTGAAATGCGCAAAGTGAGCAGGGGCGGGCTGGCGGCGACCAAGGTGGACGTGATCACGCCCGACCATGGGGCAGGCGAACCTGCACACGCGCATGACGATCATGAGGGGCATTCGCACCAAGATCATGGAGCGACGGGGGCGCACGCCGGGCATTCTCATGAATCCCACACTGCGCAGGCGCCCCACACCCACGAGCACCATCGTTCACTGTCGGCGATCCTGGGCATCATTCGTTCCGCCGACCTGTCGCAAGCGGTGAAGCAGCGCGCCATCCACGCCTTTCAACTGCTGGGCGAGGCGGAAGCCGCCATCCACACCATTCCCGTTGAGCAGGTGCATTTCCACGAAGTAGGTGGAGTTGACACTATCGTCGATATCGTGTGCGCCGCCCAAGGATGCGAGGCGCTGGGCGTGGATCGCTGGCTCTCGTCGCCATTGAATGTGGGCAGCGGAACGGTGGTCTGCCAGCATGGAATTTTGCCGGTGCCGGCGCCGGCTACGCTGGCCTTGCTGGCCGATGCGCCGGTGTATGCGGCCGGTCCCGCGATGGAACGAGTAACCCCGACAGGGGCGGCGCTGCTGCGGATGCTCGACGTGCGCTACGGGACGTTTCCCGCCATGCGCATCGCGGCAGCGGGTTACGGGGCAGGCGGGCGCGAGACGCCCGGCCAGCCCAACCTGCTGCGCCTGCTGGTGGGCGAAGAGACCGATGATGCCGCAGCGATTGAATCCGTGGCTGTGATAGAAACGGTGATTGACGATTCCAGCCCGCAGGTGCTTGCCTATGTGAGCGATTTGCTGCTCGATGCGGGCGCGTGGGATGTGTACCGGACCGCCATGCAAATGAAGAAAGGCCGGACCGGGGTGCAGGTGACGGTTCTGTGCCGTCCAGATCTCGTGCCCGTGCTGCGCGACCTGCTTTTCCGCGAGACCACCACGATCGGCCTGCGCTGGAGGCTGGAAAACAAGGTGGGGCTGGCGCGGGAGTTTGTAGAAGTGGGGACGACATGGGGCGAGGTGTCTATCAAGATTGCGCGTTGGCCTTCAGGCAAGGTGGCCAACGCATCGCCGGAGTATGAGGATTGCAGGCTGCTTGCGACGCTCAACTCGGTTCCCTTGAAGCTGGTGATGCAGGAAGCCATGCAAAACTACCTCGCGGCCGAGGAAAAGGAAGGGCTGTGATGGATCGCTCGGGGATTGAAGCGCTGCTGAATGAAGTGCGCGAGGGGCGGACCGCGGTGCCGCAGGCGTTGGACAGGCTGCGCGACCTGCCGTTCGAGGACCTGGGGTTTGCCAAGCTCGACCATCACCGTTCGCTGCGCACCGGCATGCCCGAGGTGATCTTCGCCGCGGGCAAAACCGTTTCGCAGGTATCCCAGATATTTGCCCGCATGGCGAACGCGGGGGGCAATGTGCTGGCGACGCGCGCCTGCCGGGAGATGTACGAGGCGGTGAGCGCCGTGGAGCCGCGGGCTGAATATCATGAGATGGCCCGCGCCATCACGCTCAGCCAGGCCCCGGCCGTGCCGGGCAAAGGAACCATCGACGTGGTTTGCGCAGGGACCAGCGACCTGCCGGTTGCAGAGGAAGCGGCGGTGACCGCGCGGCTGATGGGCAACATGGTCGAACTAATCGCAGACGTCGGCGTGGCCGGAATCCACCGCTTGCTGGCGCAAAAACAATCACTGCAATCCGCGCGCGTGCTGATTGTGTGCGCCGGAATGGAAGGCGCGCNNTCGCCAAACGTCTCCGTGGTCAACATCGACAACGGGTTTGGGGCCGCTTGCATCGCTTCGCTTATCAATCACCTGTGAGAGCCGCACATAGGCCTCTTGGCATTTCATGCGGCCAACGGCTTGATCTTCGGCCGCTTCCTCTGCGATTCGATCCAAAGGTCGTACTGAAGTTGAGCCTTCGAGAAAAAATCAGGGGAAAGCGCGAGAGCCTCACCGAGCCGGATGCTCAAGTCCATTGTGACGGCAGTGCGGCCATTCAGGATGCGCGAAATAGTGGCGCGTGCTACGCCAATATGCTCGGCCAGTTCAGTTGCGGTTCTTCCGCCGAGGAACTCCTTCAGGAGTTCTCCGGGGCTGGCGGGGTTGTGCATCATGGTCATGGTCGTTTCCCCTTAGTGGTAATCCTGATAGTCCACGAGGATCGCATCCTCGCCTTCAAAGCTGAAGGTGAGCCGCCAGTTGGCGTTGACGCTCACCGACCAGTGGCCTTGCAGGTCTGCCTTCAGCGGGTGCCAGTCCCAGCCGACACGGTTCATATCGAGCGGCGTCGATGCCAAGTTCAAGGTGGTCAACAGGATCCGCAGCCGGGCCTCGTGTTTTGGCTGGATACCCGCCTTTGATCCGGTGGTGAAGAACTTCTCGATGCCTCGGTGCCGGAAAGTTCTGATCACGGCATGAATGTAACACATTATGTTACATTTGGACAAGGTCAAATGGCTTCGATGCTCCCGCTTGCGCATCAATCACCTTTGATTTCCGGCGTTTTCAATGAGTTTGAGCGAACTCTCATCACAAGAAAGATGGCTAATTCTGACCATGGTGTGACGCCGGTCACTGTCGGATGCTTGTCTCAGCGCCAATCATAAGTCATATACGGAAATTGCCAGCTTACATCGGCCGAATCCCTGGAACATCGGGGTTTCAAGGCTGTCTGTATGTGAACGGTCAATTGGTTTTGTTGAAAAGACACGGTTTTATCCATGCAGCAAAGCCAGCAGAATCAAAGGGACGGGCTTTGCAGGCCGTGGAAAAAGGCATGATTCAAGAAGAAGATCCCGAAAAACGTCCCTCAGGGGCTAAAGCCCTGCCTGATTCTAAGCAATTTATGTACGGGCTAAAAGCCCGTACCCTTCACTGAACCGCGTTTTCCGCAGCCTGTTTAGCCCCAGAGAGGATTTTGGGCAAAGCCGGCAATGACTTATGAAGCAATTTCTCGCGTGAGAAGGAGATTCGTGGTCCGTTCCAGATTGCCGCTATTGCGCAGGATTTCGCAGATATTCTTTCTGCTCCTGTTTCTTGGCCTGCTGGTCTTCACGTCTCTGCGCTCCGCGCCCGGCGCCACCGGCGACATTCACTTGCGCGCGCCCGTCCGCCTGTTTTTCGAGCTAGACCCCCTGGTGGCCGTGGTCAACGCACTGGCCAGCCACGCTCTCTATCGCGGCCTTCTGTTAAGCCTGATCATCCTGCTGCCCACGCTTTTTCTGGGGCGCTTTTTCTGCGGCTGGATTTGCCCCATGGNNATCGGCTGGCTCGACCCTTTCAGCCTGATGGTTCGCTCCCTTGGATTGTCGATTCTGCCGACCTTCAACTTCGCGGTGCATTCACTGCTTACGCCGCTTGAACACAGCCACATACCCGCGATCAAGGCGACGAGCGGAATACTTCACGCAATTCTGCAGGCGACGGTGCTGGACCTGCGCCAGCCGCACTTTACCCAGGGGCTCATCCTGGGCGCACTGTTCCTGGTGATTCTTGCCGCGAGCCTGCGGATTACGCGGCTGTGGTGCCGCTCAATTT
>PLZC01000361.1 GCA_003151985.1 Acidobacteriaceae bacterium | reverse complement strand
GCTCAGGATGACAGCGCCGAAGAGGGAGTTTGACCCGGGAGGTTGACCGCCAAGGCGGGAACGTCGAAGAACAACCGCAGATCCTTCGCCGCGCTCAGGATGACAGCGCAAGTTCTGGGCAGGCCACCAACTGGGGAAAGCCCCGCAGGTGACCTCGGCTGCGCTCGGTTTCGCCGTTTGCTTTTGTATGCGAACGACAAGAGACGGCAAATTAAAAGAGTATCCGCATCTCGGTAACCAGGTTCTGGTTGTACATGTGGAAGCTTGAAGTGGCGATCTGCATGCCCGTGGCGAACACCAGGGCCGGATGTGTGGGCTGCCACTCCTTGCGCCGAAGCATATAAAAGGCCGCCGGCGTTACGAAGTTCTGCTTCTTGCCGTCGCAGGGGCCGCCAAGGATGAATGCGGCATTATTCTCGACGTCGAACCACACATGACCGCTGGCATGTACTTGCGCCGTAAGGTTCCATTCCACCGCCCGCCCTTGCAGCGCGGTCTTCCCGGTGGGTAGAACGCCGTTCACTACAGTCTGCATATTGAAGCGGCCGAAGGCCTTGCCGACCGCGAGTTTGGGGAAATAGGCGCCGGTCAGCATGGCATTCTGGTTGCTGCCCGGAGTAAAGTTACGGTAAAGAATCGCCGTGACGGCGAAGTTGCCGTGTTCTGCGTTGCCTGACGCGATGCGGTATTTGACCTGCGTCGCTGCGTTGCCAAAGCCGTCCTTTTGCGTGGCGGAGTGGTTCCGGAAATACGAGGGCGGATTGAAGTCGAACTGAAAGCGCCGGGCGGCGATGGTCGAGAAACCCTTGTTGTTGCCATAACTGACGATCTGCGCGCCGGGCGCATTCGCGTTTGAGACTGAGACTTTGATGCCTTGCCCCAGCCGCGAATCGGATTGGATCAGAGGCCCCATCCAGGTCGGTTGGACGTCTGTCATGGAAGCGTTATGGGTTCTGAATTGTCCATAAAAGGACTGCTGCGCTCGCGCCCGAGACGCGCCCGCGAAAAAGGCCGCAGCCAGAGCCAACAATAATATGGTCTTGAATATTTTCACTGATTGTAATCATTTATAACGGTTGATCTCTTTGCTCCCAAGTGACCCAGGACACGTTTGCCGGATATATGAATTCGTGGCGGTGGAAGAGACAATTCCGGCCAAAGCCAGGATTGAAGGCTGTCGAATTCCAGGCGTCCCTCCAGGGGCTAAACGAAAAAGGCTTGATTGCGGAAGAAAATGGCTCAGTTGGTGCCCCGCAGGGGCTAAAGCCCATTGATTTTATTGGCTTTATCGGCACGACTGAAGTCGTGCCCTGTTACAAAGCGCGATGGAGGGAGTTTTTCCGCAGCCTGTAAAGCCCCGTTGATTGTGCCGGCTTTATGCGGGGGTTAAAACCCTGGTTAAAACCCTGGTTAAAACCCCCGCCTCCCTCCGGAATCATCGATCTACGACTGTCGGACTAGAAGAGGATCCGCATTTCGCTGACCATGTTGTGGTTATAGGTGTGAAATCCGGAGGTCGCGATTTGCATTCCGCCATCGAAGATAAGAAAGGGATGCGTCGGTTTCCATTCCTTGCGGCGAACCACGTAAAAGGCGACAGGCGTCACAAAGTTCTGCATCTTTCCGTCGTGGCTTCCGCTGAAAAAGAAGCAGGCGTTATTCTCCACTTCAAACCAAAGATGTTTGGTGGCATGCGTCTGCATCAGGGCGTTCCAGGCAATGGAGCGCCCTTGCGCGGCGATCTTGCCCGTCGGCATTGTGCCGCCCAATGTGGACTCCACCTCGAGGTGCTTGCCGAAGCCAAGGCCGCCTGCCAGGGTTGGGCCGTAGGTGTCGGTCGTTGCACCGTTCTTATAGCTTCCCGTTGCGAAGGAGTGGCCCAGCATTGCCGTCACAATAAAGTTGCCGTGGTCGGCGTTTCCTGAAGCGATTCGGTACTTCACGAGCGTCGTGGTGTCGGCGAAGCCGTCAACTGCCTTGCTGTTGTGCTGAATGTACGAGGGGGGAACAAGGTCGAATTCAAACCGGTTTCCCCCAATCAGTCCAATTCCGCGGCCATTGCCATAGTTCACAGTCTGCGTGCCCAGGGCCGTGTACTGGTTGGAAAAAGAGAGCTTCGCGTATTGCACCAGCCGCGGATCGGCCGCCACCAGCGGCGTGATCCAGCCCGGCTGCACGGCGCTCATGTTGCTGTTATGCGCGGCAAAGCGGTCAAGAAACGATTGCTGCGCGGATGCGGCACACGTGCCGGCAATCAAGGCGATGGCCAACGCCAGATAGATAGGAGCCCGATATCGATTCATTGTGTGATCTCTCATTTTAGCGATTCGCTCGTGCGCGAAAAGTGATCTTCAGCACGCAAGCGGCCTCAACCAAAAACATTGCCTTGGCTCTTAGATCGGCAGATTCGCTGAAGTCTTCACTCGATGCGCGCAGTTGCTCGGGAAGATCTACCACCCCGGCGCGGTAAAATAGAGAGAACAGGATGACCCAACCCTCCCCAACGGCCACACCCCAGGCCACCCGCTCTGAGCGAGAGCCAGAGGTGCGGTCACAGGATCAGGCGCCTGCCCGGCAAGCACCGATCATTCAAGTCACAGGTCTGGAGAAGACCTACATCACGGCGCGCGGTAGTCTCAATTTGTTTCGAGGACTCGATTTCGAGGTCGAGGCCGGCGCCATGGTGGCCATCGTGGGCCAGTCCGGGGCGGGAAAAAGCACGCTTTTGCACATTCTGGGCGCACTTGATACGCCCTCCGCGGGAACTGTATACTGCGCCTCAACCGATGTGGCCAAACTCACCCAGCGACAGGCTGCGGCCTTTCGCAACCGCGAAATCGGCTATGTCTGGCAGTTCCACTATTTGCTGCCGGAGTTCACGGCGCTGGAAAACGTAGCAATGCCGCTGTTGGCGCGCGACATGAAGAAGCGTGAAGCCCTCCAGTTGGCGGCAAACTGGCTACGGGAGGTTGGCCTTGAGGATCGCAGCGAGCATCGGCCCGGCGAGCTCTCCGGCGGCGAGCAGCAACGGGTTGCGCTGGCGCGCGCCCTGGTCAACAACCCCCGGCTTCTGCTGGCCGACGAACCTACCGGCGACCTGGACGAAGTTACCGCAGGGCGTGTCTTCGACCTGATTGAACGGCTGCATGCCAGCCATGGTCTTACATCGATCCTGGTAACACACAACCTGGAGTTAGCGGCACGATGTACGCGGGCGCTACGGCTTGAGAGTGGGCGGCTTACTCCGCTTGCAGACCTTCCCAAAACCGATCTTCCGGCTGGAAGTAACTGACAGAAAAGCACCCTTTCAGGTTGTAATTGAGTCTTATCAAGTAAGCAGCCGCAAAGGGATGATTCAATCTCTAGAAGGCTGACAGGGAGGATGGAAGTCTTCAGGCAGCGCGACGCCTGGGGACGAAGGGGCAACAACAAGTGCGAAACCATCCCAAATAGCTGTTCGGGGCAGGAGCGTATTTTCCCTAGCGGTCTCCGGCGGCGAGGATTGAAAAGGGCACGTGCGGGTTGGGCTGAGGCCGGCAGATTACCGGACGGCTACCTTCCGACGATGGCCTGCATTAGAGGGGGACCACCATGTTCGAACGCTATACGGAAAAAGCCCGGCGCGTCATCTTCTTTGCGCGCTATGAGGCCAGCCAATTCGGTTCGCCCTATATCGAGACCGAGCACCTGTTGCTCGGACTGCTGCGCGAAGACAAGGCATTGACCAATCGCTTCCTTCGCTCGCATGCCTCGGTGGACTCGATTCGGAAACAAATTGAAGGGCACACCACCATTCGCGAGAAGGTCTCCACCTCTGTGGACCTGCCGCTTTCAAACGAGTGCAAGCGTGTGCTGGCCTACGCGGCGGAGGAAGCGGAGCGGCTGGGCCACAAACATATTGGGACAGAGCATTTATTGTTGGGCCTGCTGCGCGAAGAAAAATGCTTTGCATCGGAGATCCTGCAGGAGCGCGGCCTCAAGCTGGCGCAGATTCGCGACGAACTGGCCCGCGTGACCCAGGACAAAGCCCCGACGCAGGCGAGGCAGCGCGAGTCCAGCCTGCTGGCTGAGTTCAGCCGCGACTTGACGCAAGCTGCGATGGACGGGCAGCTCGATCCGCTGGTTGGCCGCGACGGCGAGCTTGAGCGCGTGATTCAGATTCTGTGCCGCCGCACCAAAAATAACCCCGTCCTTATCGGCGAGCCCGGCGTGGGCAAGA
>PLZC01000337.1 GCA_003151985.1 Acidobacteriaceae bacterium | reverse complement strand
CTGTACTAAGGCAGCTACCCCACTCCCCGATATTACCCCGGAGTTGGCGCGCGAGTCTGGATTCCTGGGTGTCCTGGACCTGCTGAAGGTAGCCAAGCACGGTAAAGGCGAGAATATCTACCTGGTCCGTTTCCACTATTTGCCGCCGAAGGCAAACAAGGTGCAGCGATCCGGATTCAAGTCATAAGGCAATGTGGTGTTTCACAAGCTCGTTGCCTTTGCTTGAGACGGAATCCGGGACCGCGAGAACTTCAAGAATTGACGAAAAAAGCTTCAAATTTCGGCATAAAACAGGCTGAGATCGGACGTTATGATTTCTATAAAATTTACAAGTCATTCATTCCTTGTTAGTTACAAACACGCTCGGGTCGAAAAAGGGGGTCTCGGAGGGAGGGGGGGTGGGGGTCGCGAGAATTTCGATGGTTTTCAGTTCGCAACTTGCGGGCGACGAGCGGACTGGAAGGCGTCGGGGGTGGGATGGATTCGAGCAAGTTAACCCGATCGTGGACTCACCTATGGATAGTGTGCGCCAAGCGGGCGTAATTTTATGCAAATGAATAACAACCTTGTTCCCGCGACGGGCGTAGTGCGGGAGAAGGAGTGGGGTTAAGGAAGGAAGATGGGGCTGCGGAAGAAGGCTTGATATCCGGGTAAATCGGCCCAGATGGCATCCCTCAAGGGGCTTCTAAACAGACTGCGGAAAAAGGCTTGAATTCAAGAAGTGGGTTAGCTGCCTTAATACAGTAAGCGCAACCCGTTGGGGTCATTTCCGGTCGGAAGACGCTACCTGTTGTAGTTCCTGTACTCAGGCAGCTACCCCACTTCAAGAATAAGATCCCGAAGAGCGTCCCTCAGGGGCTAAAGCCCTACTGATTTTATTGGCTTTATCGGCATCCTTCGGCTGCGCTCAGAACAGGCTAGAAGTCGTGCCCTTTCAAAGCGAACAAATCTCGTTTGAGGCGGAGCCCTGATCCAGTGTTTGATTCATTGGATCATAAACGATCGTAAACGATCAGCGATGCGCTATAATTCCTCAATCTGTCATCTACCGAAAGGGGAAACCACTTTCGCCATGCTTGCCGAAGAACGCAGGTTTCGCATTCGCGAGATTCTCTCGTTGCGCCGGACGGTTGCCGCTGCCGAGCTCTGCGAAATGCTGGGTGCGACGGCAGTGACCATCCGCCGGGACCTGGCGGCGCTGGAAGCACAGGGGATGCTGGTCCGTTCCCACGGCGGGGCAACATCGCGGATGTCCAGCACGAATTTTCAACCGGCCTACGAGATGTTGCTGCGCACCCACAGCGAGGAGAAGGAAGCCATTGCGCGCCAGGCCGAGCACCTGATCGTGGACGGGGACACGGTTTTTCTGGAAAGCAGCACGACGGTTTTCGAGTTAGCCTGCCTGTTGTCGCAGCGCAATCGGGTCACGGTCGTCACCAATTCTCCGAGCATCGTGTGCGAATTGCAGCAAAGCAGCGGCATTACCGTGCTTTGCACGGGTGGAGACCTGCAGAAAGACACTTTTTACCTGGCAGGAGAATGGGCCCGCCATGCTTTGTCTGAGATACGCGTGGATAAGGCCGTGATAGGCGTCAGCGCGATCGATCCCGCGTACGGCATCTCGACTTCACGGCAGGCAGAGGCGCAGATCAAGAAGATGATCCTCAAGTCGGCCAAAACCCGAATCGCCCTGGCGGATCACACCAAGTTCGGCACCCAGGGTTTCGCCTTTGTTTGCCCGGTGAACGATATCGATGTGCTTGTGACCGATTCGAAGACAGACCCCAAATACATCGAACAACTGCGTGACGCGAAGATTGAAGTGCTTGTGGCTGACGTAAAGTGAACAGATGATGCGGGCTTCAGGCGATTAGAGCCAGGTCTCTGACCGTGTGATCTCGTATCTGCCGGTTGAGTGTTGTGGTATCCCAGGTCCCAAAATCGGGACCTGGGGCACCCAGCTTTGGCAGACAATCAAACGGTCACAGACCTGGCGCCTACTCGTCCCTGAGCGCTTGCATAGGTTCAATGGATGCAGCACGGCGCGCGGGGATTACAGAGGCCGCGAGCGCCAGCAGGAAGATGGACATGGCCGCCAAAGATAGAATGACTGGATCCAGCGGATCTACCTGAAAGAGCAGCGAGCGCAGCAGGCGAGTGGCAAGCACGGCAGCCACGGCACCAAGGCCGCAACCGACCAGGCCCAACTTCGCGCCTGAGGCAAGCACCAGGCGCATGACGTTGGCGCGCTGGGAGCCAAGCGCGAGGCGGATGGCCAACTCATGGGTGCGCAGAGCGGCAGAAAATGCGATGACGCTATAAATTCCGAGCAGCGCCAGCAGCACGGCTGCTATTGCAAACGAAGAGATGAGAGCGGTGGAGAAGCGGCGCGATGTCTGGCCTTCCGCGACCACGTGTTCCATCGACTCAACATGGATCAGCGGAAGCTGTGGATCGAGCGAGCGAACGGCTGCGCGCAGCGAGTCGGCCATCTGCTCCGGTGGGAGTTGGGCGCGCAACACAATAGCGCCGTAGGTACCGGTAAGCATGTCAGGAGGCGCAAACTGGCCGATGGAAGCTTTCAACTGGCTGGCCGGGGTATACATCTGATTCAGCGTAGGGGCATCGGCAGAGGTCTGCTTGATGTCGGCAACTTCTCCGACCACGGTCATCCAGGGTGTTTGGCTCTCCATGAGGCCGATTTTCAGTCGCTTGCCAATGGGGTCCTGCCCGGGCCAGTAGTGCTCGGCGAGAGTGCGGTTGACAATGGCCACTCCAGGCGTGCCCGCCGAGTCCGTTGCGCGGAATCCGCGCCCGCGGAGAATGGGTATCGCCAGCGT